>JBDLTW010000161.1:0-4906 GCA_039805605.1 Pseudomonadota bacterium | reverse complement strand
ACCTTTACTGGTAATTATTACTGAAGGTGTACCAACATTAGATATGTTAAAAGTAAAACGTTATGCTGAAGCTAGTGCAACCAGAATTATTGGTCCAAATTGCCCTGGAATTATAACTCCTGGTGAATGCAAAATTGGAATTATGCCTGGTCATATTCATTTACCTGGTAAAATTGGTATTGTATCACGTTCAGGTACCTTAACTTATGAAGCAGTAGCACAAACCACTAAATTAGGTTTAGGTCAGTCTACTTGTATTGGAATTGGTGGTGATCCTATTCCTGGAACTTCACATATTGATGCTTTAAAATTATTCCAAGAGGATCCTGCTACTGAAGCAATTATTATGATTGGTGAAATTGGTGGAACAGCTGAAGAAGAAGCCGCTGAATATGTCAAAGCGCATGTAACTAAGCCTGTAGTTGGTTACATAGCTGGAGTAACCGCACCTGCAGGTAAACGTATGGGACATGCGGGGGCAATTATTTCAGGTGGTAAAGGTACTGCAGAAGAGAAATTTGCCGCTTTTGAGAAAGCTGGAATTGCTTATACTCGTTCTCCTGCAGAATTAGGTACAACTATGCTTGAATTATTAAAAACTAAAGGAATGCTATAAATATTAAAAACTTGCCTAATTAGAAGCAAATTTAGATTAAAAACACCTCATATTTAGGGGTGTTTTTTTAGCTATTTAATTACAAAATTTCTAGACCTTTAGCAATCGCATCACGGCGTAATTCTTCAAAACGCTCTTGTCGAGTAGCTAATAAAGCTAAAAATTTATTATAATAACTTGCATTTGGGACAGTCTGGACAATATTCATTACATTAAAAAACTGATGCGTAAAACGCATAAAGAAAAAATAAATATCTGCACCGTTTAGTTGTTGAGAATGTTGTAAGGTTAATGCATTTAACTCACTGTAATGTTGCTTAGAAAATTGTAAACCATCATCTAACACTTCTAAAACACGTTGAATATCCACTTGATAATTAGTACTATGTTGCAAAATTTCCAAAGTATTATTTAGTTTTTGGCGTGCTTGTTCGAGTAAATCCATTATATCGTCTCCATAAATAATATTTAATTTTATTAATTATAACTAGTTAAATGTGAATTATAAACATTTTTAACTAATTTTGCTGGTGCAGTGCAAAATATCAGCATGGGCAAATGTTTTATAATAACCCCCATATTAATAAGTAAACAACAATTTTTTGGCTTAGTTTGTTAATTGATAAACTAAGCACTTGTTAGTTGTAAAAAGGAACTAATTATGCGAAATTTATTACAAGAACTAGCTGAAAATTTAACAGCAGATACCTATAATCGCTACGCAATGGCTTTAAATGCCGAATACTTAACAAAATATTCAACTTTAGACATTATTAATGACTGCCAGTTAATGGCAAACTTAACTGCAGATAATGAATATGAAATTGCAATTTATAAAAATGAACAAGCTCCAAGCAATATTTGGCAAATTAAATTAATCCGCTTAAATGATAATGTAAGCTTATCACGAGGTCTGCCAATTATTGAAAATTTTGGCTTTAAATTAATTGATGAAAAACCTTATAAATTTCAAATCACGCCACAAGAACAAATTTATATTTGTGACTTTGGTGTTGAGGTTCCCCATAATTTGGTTGATAAGATCAATGATCAAGAACTAATTAATAACCTAAAAAATGCAATTTTAGCTGCTTTTAGCCGTCAAGTCGAAAGTGATAGCTTAAATAAATTGGTGCTCTATGCTGGTTTAAGTGCTCGTCAAGTGTCATTACTTCGAGCTATTGGTAAATATATTACTCAAACTAATTTACCTTTTTCTAGTAGTTACATTAATGACTGTTTAACCAATTATCCACAAATTAGCCATAACTTATTTAATTTGTTCGCGGCTAAATTTTGCCCACTAAACCATAATCTGGATAAAACCAATGAATTACAACAATTACTTACTACTCAACTGACACAGGTAGATAATTTAGCTGAAGATCAAATTTTAAATGCAGCATTTTCGGTAGTAAATGCAATGCTACGAACTAATTTTTACCAGATGTTAGATGATGGTAGCGTGAAAGCATATATATCTTTTAAATTAGAATCAGCTAAAGTATTAAATTTACCAAAACCTTACCCTTTATATGAAATTTTTGTTTATTCTTTACGTTTTGAAGCAATTCATTTACGAGGTGGTAAAGTTGCTCGAGGCGGTTTACGTTGGTCTGATCGTAAAGAAGATTTCCGAACTGAGGTATTAGGTTTAGTAAAAGCACAAATGGTCAAAAATTCAGTAATTGTGCCTACTGGTTCAAAAGGTGGTTTTGTCTGTAAAAAATTACCTGAAATCAAAAATCGTGAAGCATATATGGCAGAAGGAATAAATTGTTATAAACAATTTATTTCGGGTTTATTAGATATTACGGATAATTTAGTTAATGGTAAAATTATTCATCCACAGCAGGTTGTCCGTTATGATGGTGAAGATCCTTATTTAGTTGTAGCTGCCGATAAAGGTACAGCTACTTTTTCTGATTATGCCAATGAGATGTCTTTAAAGTACGGCTTCTGGTTAGGTGATGCATTTGCTTCGGGTGGCTCAGCTGGATATGATCATAAAAAAATGGGAATTACAGCTCGTGGCGCTTGGGAGGCAGTTAAACGCCATTTTCGCCATCTAGGTATAAATACTCAGACCGAAGAATTTAGTGTAATTGGAATTGGTGATTTGATGGGCGATGTTTTTGGCAATGGTATGTTATTATCAGATAAAATTAAACTAATTGCAGCCTTTAATCATCAACATATTTTTTTAGATCCTAACCCAAATACCCAGACTAGTTATCAAGAACGTTTACGTATGTTTAATTTGCCCCGATCTACATGGGAAGATTACAACCAAAGCTTAATTTCTACTGGAGGTGGAATTTATTTACGCTCAAGTAAAGTTATCCCACTATCTCAAGAAATTAAACAGTGGCTAGGAATTGAAGTTGATGAATTAGCACCAACTGAATTAATCCATCGTATCTTACAAGCACCTGCTGATTTATTGTATAACGGCGGTATTGGTACATATATTAAAGCAGAAAGCCAATCCCATGATGAAGTAAAAGATAAAGCCAATGATAGTTTACGGGTTAATGGCAAAGAATTGCAAGTCAAAGTGGTTGGTGAAGGTGGTAATTTAGGTGCTACTCAGCTAGGAAGGATTGAATTTGCTAAACAAGGTGGCTTTATTTGTACCGATGCTATTGATAATTCAGCAGGAGTAGATTGCTCTGATCATGAAGTTAATATTAAAATCTTATTTTCTGCGATTATGCAAGCTACCGATATGGATATTAACCAGCGTAATAAAATTCTAGAAATTATGACAGACAATGTAGCAGAGTTAGTGTTACGTGATAATTATCTACAAACTTTAGTCTTACGTACGGCAGAATATCGCGCACGTTATACTTTACCTAACCATCAAATATTTATCCGTAAATTAGAAAAATCTGGAGAACTCGATCGTAAAATAGAATTCTTACCAACTGATGCTGAAATTAATGAACGGATGCAATTAGATAAAGGATTAACTTTACCTGAATTATCGGTATTATTAGCTTATTCAAAAATGTCTTTAGATCACGAGATTTTAAAGTCTACTTTAGTTAATGATGATGACTTTAATGAGCTATTAATTAATTATTTTCCAAGTTACTTACAAGAAAATTATCGTGAATTTATTTTACAACATTATCTACGTAAAGAAATTATTGCCAATCAATTAGCTAATTTGATTGTTAATCGTGCAGGAATTACTTTTATTTCACGATTTACTGATGAGTTTAGTGCACCATTAGCTGATATTATCAAAGCGTGGTGGATTGCCTATAATTTATTAGATGGTGCAATCTTATATCAACAAATTGAAGCTTTGGATAATTTAGTAAATGCTGAAGTGCAATTAAAATTATTTGTTGGCGTTGAAAAAGCTATTGAACGTTTATGTCGATGGATTTTACGTTATAACAAAGATTTTACAAGTGCCAGTACTTTAATCAATAAGTATAAGGCTCATGTAAGTAATCTAGAGCAACAAATAGATCAATTGGTGCGTAATGAAGAATATCCAGAAGTAAAAGAAGAAGAAGCTAATTATTTAGCTAATGGTGTGCCTGAGCGTTTAGCTAAATTAATTTCACGCCAAGGTTATTTGGCACAAGTTATGGATATTGTATCATTAGCAATGAGCAATAATCTAGATTATGATTTAGTAGCAAATAATTATTTTATCGCAGGAAGAACCTTACAGTTTGATTGGTTACGTAAAAATGTATTCCAGTTACCACGAGGAAATAAATGGCAAGGTCTAGCTCGTTCGGCATTACTAAATGATGTATTTAAGCTTTATCGAGGCACTATGAAATTAGCTATTACTAACAATAGTGGTGATATTACCGCTTGGGCAAATGCTAATCCAGAGAAGATTAATAAAATAAATGCTATTTTAGAAGAGTTGCAAAGCTATAAAGTACTAGATTTAGCCATGCTTTCGGCAGTTATTCATGAATTTGCGCATATTTTAGAATAACTATCTTTAGTATAGATATGGTAATACCTCGTCCTTTGGGCGGGGTTTTCTTCAAAATGACATATGATGGTAAAAATAGCTTCGTTCATACATATCATTCCAATTGAACTGCCATGAAATATTAATAAAATTTCTTTAGATTTAGTTTGACTAAAAATTCCTGAATATTACCGCTATGTCTAGTCTGGAATAATATTTATCCAACACGCCGTAAAACCTCCCCCTTCAGGGGGAGGATATAAGGCGTTAAATTAGCGAAGCTTGTTGCGAGCAAAGTATTTAAGAAACAAGGTTGAATTTTGTAAGTAACTATAGTA
>JBDLTW010000160.1:0-4965 GCA_039805605.1 Pseudomonadota bacterium | reverse complement strand
TAATTATCATTTTTCTAGTATAGATCATTAAGTTGTATTTTTCATATATCGGTAGTATAATATAGGAATAAAAAATACTTAATATTTTAATAGGTGGTTATTTTTATTTCAATAATCTTAGTTACTTAATGCTAAACTTTTCCAATAACTTATTTTCGATTTGATAAATTACATATGATTAAAATACCCGAAAACATTCATCGACAAAAGAATTACCTAGCTAAATTACCTTCTGGAGGTGATGCGCTATTTGTGGCTAATTTAGCCAAACAAAGAGCTAAACCAATTTTATATATCGTTAATGATGGTTATCAATTGCAACGTCTAGCTAGTGAATTAGGTTATTTTGCCCAAGGTTTAACTATTGCAACTTTTTCTGATTATGAGGTTCTTGCTTACGAACGCCAATCACCATATAAAGAATTAATTGCTGATCGTTTACGTACTTTATGGCATATGCAACATGGTAAAATTGATATTTTATTGGTTCAAGCAACCACTTTACAAATGTTATTACCGCCACCTGAATACTTTTTACAACGTGGATTAATCTTAAGCTGTGGTGATAAATTAGATTTAAGCCAATTACGTCGCCAACTAACTAATGCTGGTTATCAGGCGGTGGCACACGTTTATGAGGCGGGTGAATTTGCTATTCGTGGTGAAACCATTGATTTATTACCCATAACTAGTCGAAATGCTTTACGGATTGTTTTATTTGATGATGAAATTGAAAGTATAGCCTATTTTGACACTAAGAAACAACAGATTATTAATAAAGTTGACAAGGTAGAAATTTTACCTTCACGAGAATATCCTAGCGATAGTGCGAGTATCAAACAATTAATGCATAAAATGGTTGAATATTTTAACTTAAAATCAGATAGTGATTTGGTTCGTGATTTCCAAAATAATTTATTACCCGCAGGAAGTGAATTTTATTTACCATTATTTTATGATACTTGTGCCAATTTATTTACTTATTTAGCTAGTGAATGTGAAATAGTTTATAGCAGTGATTTGATTACTCAGCTAAATTTAAATTGGCAAGAAATAGTCAAACGCTATGATTATTATAATTACCAGTATCCTTGTCTTAAACCAATGGATTTATTTTTACCAAGCGATCAAATTTTTGCTCAATTAAAAAAATATTGTTGTTGGGAAATTGCCCAGCAAGGTAATTTATATTCGCAGTTTAATTATTTACCATCATTGTCATCAAATACTAAGGAAACTTTTCAGACACTAGCTAACTTAGCGATAAATAATCGAGTTATTATAACCCTTAATAGTTTAGGACGGATTGAGTTATTACGTCAGAATTTACTTAAAGAACAAATTCAGGTACAATTAATAACGAGTGATTGCTTAATTGATAATTTAGAACAAGGATTATATTTAGTTCAGGCTGAACTATATCAAGGCTTTAATTACAATAATTATTATTTTGTTGCTGAAACTGATTTTATGAATACGCCACCAATTAGGCGAACCAAAAAATCTATTCACAATTATGATAGTTCAAAACATAATGATTTAACTATTCATGATTTAGCCGAAATTAAAGTTGGTGATTATGTGGTGCATATTAACTACGGAATTGGTCGTTATTTGGGTTTAAGTTCTCAAGTAATTGCTGATGTTCAATATGATATGTTAGAACTTGAGTATCAACAAGGTTCCCATTTATATATTCCAATTCAAAATTTGCATTTAATTAGTCGTTATACTGCTTTAGAAGGTAGTAGTATTGAATTAAACAAATTAGGTAGTAAACAATGGGATAAAATCAAAACTAAAACTGAGCAAAGAGTTAATGATATTGCGGCTGATTTACTTGAATTATATGCTAAACGCGAGATGCAACAAGGTAATCTATTAATTTTACCCTCAGAGTATAGTGATTTTGCCCATAGTTTTGGTTATGAACCAACTCAAGATCAACAAAACTGCTTTGACCAAATTATTCATGATTTAACTAGTAGCAAACCAATGGAACGCTTAATTTGTGGCGATGTTGGTTTTGGTAAAACTGAAGTGGCAATGCGTGGAGCTTTTATTAGTGCGATGAATGGGTATCAAGTAGCAATTTTAGCACCAACTACTTTATTGGTTGAACAATTATATCAGAATTTTGTTAATCGCTTTGCTGGAGTGGCATTAAATATTGCAGAAATTTCTCGTTTTAAAACCCGCAAAGAGATTACTCAAACCTTACAATTACTAGCCAATGGACAATTAGATATTATCATTGGTACGCATCGTTTATTACAAGATGATATTAAATTTAAAAATTTAGGCTTGGTGATTATTGATGAAGAGCACCGTTTTGGTGTAAAACAAAAAGAGAAATTAAAACAACTACGTCATGGTGTAGATATTTTAACCATGACTGCAACACCAATTCCGCGGACTTTATCGATGGCTTTAGATGGTTTACGCGATTTTTCTATTATCGCTACACCACCATCACGGCGTTTAGCAGTAAACACGCAAATTTGTATTATTGATGATCAGATTATTCAAGAGGCTATTTTGCGTGAAATTCGTCGTGGTGGTCAGGTATTTTTCTTATATAATGATGTGGCAACAATTGAGCAAATGGCGGATGAATTAATTAAATTATTGCCTGAATTACGTATAGCAATTGCTCATGGGCAGATGCCAGAAAATAATTTAGAGCAAACAATTAAAGATTTCATTCATCAACGTTATAATTTATTATTATGTTCGACAATTATTGAAACAGGAATAGATATTGCCAATGCGAATACTATTTTAATTTATCGCGCAGATAAATTTGGATTAGCTCAATTACATCAATTGCGTGGTCGAGTAGGTCGTTCTCATCATCAAGCTTATTGTTATTTATTAGTTCCAGAATATTTAAAAGGTGATGCGGAAAAACGCTTAGAAGCAATTATGGCAACTCGTGAATTAGGTGCTGGATTTAATTTAGCCATGCATGATTTAGAGATTCGCGGTGCTGGTGAGATTTTAGGTAATAATCAGGCTGGAAATATTAAGGAAGTTGGTTTATCGTTATACGCTGAAATGTTGCGTAAAGCGGTGCGTCGCTTAAAACAAGATACTAACTTAGATGATAATCTAGTTACAGAATTATCCTGTGAAGTTAATTTAAATATCACAACAATTTTACCTGCAAATTATTGTCCAAGTGTTCAAGATCGCTTAATTTACTATAAGCGTTTAGCTCAGTCTGAAAATGAATTGCAGATTAATTTAATTTATCAAGAAATTATTGACCAATATGGATTACCACCAATTGAGGTAAATTCTTTGATTATGTTGCATAGATTACGTTTACAGGCAATTAGATTAGGGATTATTAAGATTGATGTTACTCAGAATAATATTAAATTGTTTTTTATGGATAATCCACCATTAGAACCATTAAAAATAGTGTTAACTTTACAACAATTAAAAACCTGTCGTTATGACGGTGAGAATAAGTTAATTTGGCAAATTAACTCAGCTAATGCAAGTGAAAAATTAGCTAATTTAGAATATATCTTAACTATTTTAGCCTCTTAAATTATTTGCAAAACAAAAAAATCTCAAGCAATGAAGCATGAGATTTTTTAGTAAAGTGATTAACTAAATTTAGGAAAAAGAGAAAAATTATCAATTAATTGCGCTATGATAATTAAGATAGAAAAAATCATTACAGAAAGTTCTGGTTTACAGCTAAGCTTATGCTTACGATTATAGATAATTCCTGCAGCAACTGGAATAAGGGCGGCGGCAATATTTAACATATTGGCTTGTTGATAAATAATAATAAATGCCTTAGGAAATATTAACGCAACGCCAACAGGAAGAGCAAAAGATATAATGGTGGAAATCGTTCTTGATTTATAAGTGTTTTTCCATTTTAATGCATCAATTGTAAAGGCAACTAAAGAGAAACCAATTGATAGAAATGCAGTTAAAACTGTAATTGAAGAGAAGATGCGAATTAAACCATCAATTAAATTAGGCACATTTGGTTGAGCTAAAGCAAAACTCATCACATCGCCAATAGTTTCTAAATGGGCAAATTCATGCCGTGGAATTAAGGATAAAATTAACATTAACCAACCAGCATAAACAGCTGCTGGAATTAATAGACCGATTAATACTGCTTTTTTAGCTGGAGCAGGTTTCCAGTCATTCATTTTTAGAATTACTGGCAAAATCATATGCATCATCCAGATGCAGTAAAAAGTTGAAGCTGCGGTACCAATATATTTTAAACCAGATGGAATGATTTCAAAGATACTTGGTTTAACCAGATGTAATCCTAAAATAATTCCTAAAACCAAACAAATATATTTAATGCTAAAAATAATGCTATTTAAACCGCTAACTAAACCTAGACCAATAGCAAAAACAGGAATAAAAATAATAAAAAATAATCCCATACCTAAGGTTGATGAAACATGGATATGCATTAAGGGTAAAATAGTTTTAGTAAGTAAATCACCACCTGCATTGACATAAGCCGCTGCTAATGCACCCATTGATAGTACATTGATAACGGTACTAAACCAGTAACCTTTTCTGCCAAAAAATTCTACAGCTAACGATGCCGCATTAATATCTGGGTTATCATAACGGGCATATACATCAATGCTAACGGTTGCCATCAAATAGGCAAAAATAAAACTAATTGTTGTAAAAATTAGAGTGTTAATTATTCCTGGTCCAGCTGCCATAATTGGTAATGCTAAAACTCCAGAACCAATAGCCGCTCCTGCGACCATGAAAGAGGAAAGGATTAATTGTTTATAATTATTCATCGCTAATATCCTTTGAGTTAATTAATAAAAAATAGCTGTTAGTTATTTACTCTGAAATAGAGACTAATGCCACTTATAGAATAAATCATTATGATTTATCGCTGATAATGAGTTGTAAATTAAAATTAGCTGATTAATATGTGTATTTAAACTAAATTTA
>JBDLTW010000159.1:0-3661 GCA_039805605.1 Pseudomonadota bacterium | reverse complement strand
ATTATCATTGTGAATTATTACATTGATTAATTTATTAAGTCCAATTGCACGATTTTTAGCACAATTGGCACGATGTAACTCTAATTCACCATTTCGGGTTATTTTAGCCAAAATAATTTCTTCTGGCAAAGGATAACACGCTTCATCTTGAATAATTGGTAAATTACAATTGCTTAATTTTATAATTAAGGGTTGTGATGAGGATTGATTAATTAAATCACTAGCGACTTTTAGTGCTGGAATTTCATTGCTACCAATTTTTTGTTCAAAATCAATCAATGACAATTGAGGATAATAGTGCTTAATAAATGGCAATAATAAATGTTCATTGGCAATTAACTCACTTCCTGCCATTTGCAATGCTAAATTAAGTAATTGAATACCATTGCTAATATTTTCATCATATTTCTGTTCTTTAAGATATTGCTTAATTTTGCTTAATGCCCGACCACTAGTAGCATAATTTAACCATTCTTCATTAGGTTCACTATCTAATGATGTGATAACTTCAACAATATCACCATTTTGTAATTGTTGATTAATTAGTGAATAACGTTGATTAACTTTAGTTTTGTAGCAATGATTACCTATGTCAGTATGAATAGCATAAGCAAAATCTAAGGGTGTTGAACCATGAGGTAAATGAATAATTTTTCCACGTGGAGTAAACACATAAATATTTTTCGGTGATAATTCTTTTTTAATATTTTCTAAAAAATCGGTAGCAGAAAAAGTACTAGACTGAATATCTAAAATATTATTTAGCCAAGTCGTTGCCTGTTGTTTGGCTTTATTAGGAATGTGATCATTTTGTTGTTTAAGCCAATGACTAATTACTCCTTGTTCTGCAATTTCTTCCATTTCTTGGGTACGAATGTGGATTTGAATAGGTGTCCCATTTGGTCCTATCATAGTTGAGTGTAAAGATTGATAACCATTAGGTTTAGGTATTGCAATATAATCTTTAAATTTACCAGGAACTGGTTGATAAATATTATGGATAACACCAAGAGTTAAATAACAATCGCCGATTGTTTCAACGATTAATTTTATTTCAAAAATATCATAAATTCGATCAAATGATTGTTGACGTTTAAGCATTCGGTTATAAAGATTATAAATAGTTCTTTGTCGATACTTAAATTCTCCTTTAATACCATTTGACTGTAAAGCACTATTAATATTTGAGAGAATATTATGAATAATGGGTAAACGATTTTGATGTGCTAGATTAGCCGCAATTGATAATGTACGATAACGAAAAGGATAAATATATTTAAAACTCTCTTCAGCTAATTCTAGGTGAACTTTATGTAAGCCAATTTTATTTGCAATTGGAACATAAATTTCCATAGTTTCATTGGCTATGCGACGTTGTTTATCTGGACGCATTGACCCTAAAGTTAACATATTATGCAAACGATCGGCTAATTTGATTAAAATGACTCTGACATCTTTAGCCATTGCCAAGACCACTTTACGAAAGTATTCAGCATGAGCGGCTTCTTCAGATTCAAAGTGTAATTTATCTAATTTGGTTACACTATCAACTAATTCAGCAATTTTATTACCAAAAACCCTAATTAATTCTTCTTTGGTAACAGAAGTATCCTCAATAACATCATGCATTAAAGCACTAGCTATGGTTTGTTCATCCAATCCCCAAGAAGCAATTAAACTTGCTACTTCAATGGGATGAGTAATATACGGTTCACCACTTTTACGAAATTGTCCATAGTGAGCATAATTGGCGACCTGAAATGCCAGTTCAATAACCTCAATTTGCTTACTTTGTAAATTTTGACGCACTAATTGCATTAACTTACGCTTTAGTGAATCAACTAAAAATTGGTATTCTCCGTGATTTATTTCCATCTATTCCTCAATCCCATCGGATAAATTATTTACTCGATTGTATTTAAAATTGTTTGATCTACATGATTTTCAGCAATTTCGCGTAATGCTAATACTGTAGGTTTATCATTTTCTAGATCAAGTCCAGTAATTTCTTGTCCTTTTTCAAGTTGTCTTGCACGTAAAGCGGCTGACAGTGTCATATCAAAACGATTATTAATAACTTCCATACAATCTGCGACAGTAAAACGAGCCATAAGTAATATTTCCTTTAGTATACAATAGATTTTAGTTTATAACAATAACTACAAAGTAGTAAGATGTAGTTATTCAAATTAGTTCTTATGGAAAAATATTCTGCAATATTTTATCATATTTGTAATGTGAAATCCTCGATGCCCTAAATGGCGAGGATTACTACGTTGCTAAACCCAGTACCAATTTTGGTTGTTTTGGTTGAGCTAATTTGGTAGATTTATGCTTCAAGCGTAGCGTTTGAATGCTAGGCATTCCATCTATCCACATACTAAAACGGCAAGTCCTGCCGTTTTATATTTATACGCTTATTTAGACCAGTATTCATTGATAGTTTACACATTTAAAACTTGCTTGGTTTTTGCTATCTATTAATGTAGGTATCCACAACTTAAACATTTTTGTGAGGTATATTGTGAATTGACTTTAATTAATTCTGTTGCGTAATTACATTTGAGCTTATAGGCGAGAAATTATTTAAACATCACCCCAAATTTGATCAAAATTGCTTTATTTTATCCTACTTTTTGTTTTTCTATTTTACCATGTTTATCAGCAGTACATTTAGCTGATTTACTCATATTTTTATGTTGAGTGCTTCAAATGATACGTAGGCATAGCTTTTACTTATTGCCCCATAGCTACTTTGTGAATAAAATCATTTCTGATTAGCTATTTACTGGGCTAATACCTGTTCAGTTTGTAAAAATACGTACTAATTACTAGTTGTTTGCTGATAGTTACATTTTTTACTATAGCTAAAACCTCACAGATTTTGTTATAACTTAATCGAGTGCCAAGTTTTAGAATAAAGATACGTCTATTTTCTGCATCATGCTTAATTATAATTACACACCATTCCAACTAAAACTATCTTTTACTCCATAGCGTTTGTGATTAGTTTTGCTCTTATCCTCAGCAAATGCTTGACCAAATTCTTCTAACACTATTTGCAATAGTTTATACACCTAAACCTGTTTAAGAAAAGCTGCCTCAGGTTGTTGCTTCCACGTGCTAAGCAATTCAGATAGTTGATTTTATGGATTGAATTTAAACAATGAACTTATACCTTTGATCTCTCCAAATTAATTTTAGAGATCCCCATTACGATAATCTTCATCATCTTATTTCACCAAGGTAGCCTTATTCTAGACGAATCGAGAACATCATCCCATTATTTACATTAGTTCGTTGACACTCTACATCGCTATTGCTTACAATTAGTCTAAATTTGTAAGCTTAGCATTGTTTGTCTTGCTTTACTTTGGTAAGATTTAACCATGATACCTATATTATACTATTGATCTATGAAAAATACAACTAAAAAATCAAGTGACTTAAATATTTGGCTACCCCAAAAACTTCAAACAACTATACTAACTTAACGCCTTATATCTTTTTTACAGCGTTATTAATAAAATAGCTATGCTGCTTTATGAATTTAGGGAGTATTCATGTAGTCGTGCAACTTTAAGCCGTGCTTTTTTTGCGTTGTTACTTTCCTTAAGTTTTTTGCTTAATCGTTTTTGTGCTCTAGCTAATTTCTTCTGGT
>JBDLTW010000158.1:0-5491 GCA_039805605.1 Pseudomonadota bacterium | reverse complement strand
CAGTTACAAGAGATTTTAACCAGTCATTTTGCGAGTATTCCGCATGATTGGTACCGTAATAACACAATAGCCAATTATGAGGGGTTTTATGCCTCCGTGGTATATAGTTATTTTACTGCCTTGGGTTATGATTTAGTTGCTGAAGATGCAACTAATCACGGTAGAATTGACCTCAGTATAACCATGCCCGATAAAATTTTATTGATTGAGTTTAAATTATCGAGTAATGGTGATGCGATTTCGGCACTAGAGCAAATCAAAAATAAAAATTATGCCCAAAAATTTATCCAAGAACAAAAACCAATTTATGCCATTGGCATGAGTTTTGATAGTACTAACCGTAATGTTGTTGATTTAGTTAGTGAACAGTTAAATTAGCTAGTTGATAATGATAATAAAAAAACCTTTGCTATGGTGGCAAAGGTTTTTTATTTGCTTTGTTATTTTATGCGATAAGCACAGAATAACAGAGTTGCAATTCAATTAATTTGAGATAAATTATTTTAACTATTCTATGATTAAAATTTTTAATCAAATCAGTATAATAACTTAGTAGATCATACTATTGTAAAATTTATGACCGTACAAAATTTTTATATACTAATTTAAACCTAAGTAAAGATTTTGGCTAAAATTTCTGCCTAATTAATTCACATAAACCACTATGGCTAAATCCCAAGACTTTAGTTTTGCTAATATCATGAGTAAATAATTTATTTAAATAATCAATAATTTGTTGTTGCTGTTGTGGAGTAAGATTTTTTACTAAGTCTAATAAAATAATTCCTTGTAAATTACGTAAACAAATTTGCTGATAAATAGCATCTAAAACTAGTAAATTTAATTTACTATGGCTTAGCCTTAATTTATCGCTATTAATATCAATCAAATGAATTCCTGATACTTGATGTATTTCTAAACGAGCACCATTAGCTAACTGTACTTCTGAAGTTGCCAAATTATTATGATAGTTGATAATTATCTCATCCAGATTTAAATCATTTTGATAAATGAGCTGAATTTGCTTTAACTGCCATAAAACTTGTTTAGATTTAATAGTATCAAGAATTTTTTGATCATTACAAATTATTTGGCAATCAGTTGTAAGAGTTAAATTACGTAACATTTTTAGATAACTAGGGTTGCCGATGAATAAACAATTCGTCGTAGTTTGTCGCTGTTGATTAATCTGCTCTAATTGCTCAGCTAATTCGGTCATTTCAGCTTTGATTAATGATAAATCACTTAAAGATGTTGCACTACTACGTATAATCCATGCATAAGCAAACTGTTTAGCAAACTGATGTAATTCATTGGCTAATTGAGCCTTAAGGCGTGAACTATCTAAACTAAATTTATCGCTTAATTTTACTACGACAAATTTACCCACTAATTGAGCACCATAACGAAATTTAGCATCTTTGTCTTGGCTACCTTGCCAAGTTAATTGAGCTATTAGTGTAGATCCATCTTGCAATTTAACATATTTAGGATAATTCATAAATCCAGTTTGTTGTGGTAAATATTCAATAAAAGCAATTTGTTGTTGCGGATATACTTTTAAAACTTTAGTTAAAAAAATTGCTTCACTATAAATTGCTTGTTCATCGCAACAAAACCATGCTAGTTGACTATTATGTGTATATGCTAAACTATATAGTAGATTATCTTGACGGTATATTAAAAGCTTATTGATTAGCATAGTGTTTAACTTCACTAAGTAATTGACGAACTAAATTTAATGGTAAACCCATTATTGAATAAAAACAACCATCAATTTTACGAATAAATTGCCCAGCATAGCTTTGAATTCCATAAGCTCCTGATTTATCTTTGTAATCTCCTGTAGCTAAATAAGTATGAATTTCTTCATCGCTTAATTCATCAAAATAAACTGAGCTAGTTTTGCTGAGAGTTTTTTCATAAGTAAAATATTTCATGGTTATTGAAGTAATAACTAAATGCTGTTGCCCTGATAATAATCGCCAAATTCTAAAGGCATCGGCATAATCTAGTGGTTTACCTAAAACTTGATTATTGAAAATAACTTCAGTATCTGCTGTTAGTACTGGATAATAGGCTAATTCATGTTCCTGTAAATATTGCCAAGCGGCTTGGGATTTTTCTTGACAAATTCGTTGTGAATAAGTTAAATAATTTTCATTATCTTGTACCTCTTCGATAATATCAATTGGTAATAATTCATAATCAATGCCAATTTGACTTAATAATTCGCGCCGACGTGGACTTTTTGATGCTAGATAAATCTTTGATATATTTTGCTTTTGCATTTTTTCACCTTAAAAATCTAGTTTTTTTTATAAATAATATTTGACAAAGGCATTATATTAACATATAATTACGTTCTCAAACAAAACAACGCCTCAATAGCTCAGTCGGTTAGAGCGACGGACTGTTAATCCGCAGGTCGTAGGTTCGAATCCTACTTGAGGCGCCATTTGTTCATTTCTACATCTTCTTTAATATGCAGTTTACGCATACACATTAATAATGTATTCTATAGTTATCTGTGTTTCTAAATTATTGTAAATCTGTATATTTTCACATCATGCTTATTTTAGGAATTTAAAAAAATCATGAAAAAATATTTTTTATTATTAGGTGTTTTATCATCACTGTCAGCAATATCATATGCTGATTCTGATATTTCAAAAGACATAAAAACTATGAATACAATGGGTAACCATATTTATGTTACCTATAATCTTATAAGTGGTGCTAGAGCTAAATGTCAAACCATGGATTATAACACAACAATATCTCCAGGTAAAAGTCATACTGAGACATATATAAATTTTCCAGGCATTTCGGAAGTTTGTGTTTATCAGACAAGTATTTATACCGATTCTGCGCGTCAATTTAACATTTGTCATGTAACAACTGCCCTTTTTTATGATAACAATGGTAAGATAACTAGTCAAATTAATTCAGACAGCCCTGACACATGTAATGTTACTACTTATCCAGGTAGTATACTTGTTGGATAAGGTTAATAGTCAGTCAAATTTATTTTAAGGAAAAAAAATGAAAAAATTATTATGTTCTTTAGTTTTTGGTGTCTTATCAGCATCAGCTCTTGCAACTGATTTAGGTGATTATAACTATTACATGCCAGTATATAATTCAGCTGGTAAAATTACACCTGGAGTTTTAGTAAATACTAGTTTAGATGATGAAAGTGGAATTACAAGTGTTAATTCTGTTGTTTTCCCTGGATTTCTGACTGGAACTAATACGCCTTGTACAATAAAAGGAACTGCACCCGTATATACTAAAATGTCCGATGGAACTGTATCTTTTTCCACTAAAGTTGCAATAATAAATCAAGTTACTAAGCATGTAGTTACTTATCTTCCTTTTAATGGTTTTGTGACATATAAACCAGGTCAAACAACAGGACAAGGTAGCTTTAGCGCTCCTCTGACAGGTTCTTTTACAGATGGTATTGACTCAAATGGATACCCAGCTGGTTGCCAAAGTTATCCTATGGTAGCTAATATATATCGTGCTTTAGGAATGGATATGAATGGTCCATATAATTCAGCTGATAGCTTGGATGATAATAACTAATTATTATTTGCTTAAAAAGATCAAAATTCAAGGCTAGGAAATGTTTAAACAGTTTCTAGCCTATAAACTCAAATGTAACTTATAAAACAAAGTTAATTGAAGTCAATCCACAATACACATCACAAAAATATTCAGGTTGTGGACACACACGCAGATAATCGCAAAAACCAAGCTAGTTTTAAATGTGTAAAGTGTGGACTTTCAATGAATACAACCTAAATGCGAGTCTAAATATAAAAGTGGCAGGACTTGCTGTATTAGCCTGTGGAGTAGATGAAGTGCACAGCATTCAAAATGCTACGAAGAAGCAGGAACCCACTGAATTAGCTAAACCAAAATTTTTGCTTGGTTTAGCAACGTAGAAATCTTCGCCATTTAGGGTGTGGTGGAGGTCAACGCAAAATGTTGCTAAATTTTCCTCTAAATTAACTTTATTCACGCCCAAAATGGCAAGGTTTTAACTCATTAACTATTATCAAGCGAACAAAAGTTTTTTATAGTATGTGGTTAATTGTTGACGTTCATTTAAACCACGTATAGCACTAGTGGCAACTTGTAGATTTCCAGCATTGATTAATTTGCTTACAGCAATTACATCATCCATACGAGCATATTTACCAAGATTATTACGTGACCAGAAATATATGGCTGATAGAATTGCACCATCTAAACTACGCAAATAATCATCAATTGTAGTTAAATTTAAATTATTGGCTAAATTATACCGCCCAAGCCAGAGTAAAAATCCTTGATAATTATTTCTTCCTGTTAATTGAATTAAACCACCACCACGAAAATCAAAGCCATCATTATCATTTAAACCATTAATTTCATTACCCATACGCCCACCATAGACTAAATTAAATAGCCATGGTTGTGGACAAAAATCACCATCTTTAGCTTTCAACGCTAATTGCTTAGCATTAATCGCTACTAAATGAGATTTAAAGACTTGTTTGGCTGTGCTAAAACGATAATTGCTACCTTCACTAAAACGAGTAAAAGCAGCCGATTCATGATGACATTGAGCTAAAAAATGTGCTTGTTCAATTTTGTTGCTAATCCCAAATTTAGCTAAGTAACTAAGAATCGTTGAAGTTAGATTATCCATTGTTAGACCTTATTAATAAATCAATTATATAGTTTACATGCGCCAATATATTTTCATGATAGCAATTTAAATATTTTACAGTTAATTGCTTGGTCAAATTTAGTTACACAACATTCTAAATCATTATATGGTTGATTTAATATTTCTTCTGCTTCATTAAATAATGGATATTCAGTTAGTTGTTGAGCTTTAAATAAAGTTTACTAAATTGCAATGCTTGTGATAAATCTGCTTACTAATTGTTTTTCAGCATCATAAGCACTTAAAACTAAATTAGCATATTCCATTGAATGCTCTAAACTTTGACATCCACCACGCCCTAAACGGCGAGGATTCATAGTTCAACGTTCCATATCTAGTTGATTGTATTACTACATTTTCAACCCCGATAGAGGAAACTCCCTAGGCGTTAATTTCCGCTAGTCCAAGCGTGTAAATTCACTCCAACTAGCATCGGATATTGCTTTAGATAGTTTATGGTTACCAAGCATACCTGCAATGTCTAAATCCTCAAGACTAATCACTTGGTTTTCGTTGATTAGTTTTGTTGACAATTTATGCAAAAAATCTTTGCGACTATCTGATATTTTATTATGTAGTCGGGCAACTTTAAGCCGTGCTTCTTTTGCGTTATTACTTCCCTGAAGTTTTTTGCTTAATCGTTTTTGTGCTCTAGCTAATTTCTTCTGGTACTTAATTAATGCCTTTAAAGGTTTTACTTTCTCACCATCTGAAGTAACTAAAAAATCGGTTAAACCTAAATCAATGCCCACTGTTTTATCAACTTTA
>JBDLTW010000157.1:0-7902 GCA_039805605.1 Pseudomonadota bacterium | reverse complement strand
AAATATTCACATTATTACTATCATCAAGATATGCTAAATATATATCTGAATTGGATGGATCAATTGCTAATTTAACTCTGCTTACATTGTTTGCCAAATTAGATTCACCAATAAATTGCCAAGTATTGCTAGTATAATTAAACTGTATAACGCTAGATTTATTGTTATCATCGATATATGCAATATACGGTATATTATTAGCAAAACTAATATCTGCATTTTGTATATTGCTAGGAATAAGCAGACTTTCACCCATTTGTTGCCATTGTGGGTTTTTAGTAGTAAAACTAAAGGATTCAGCAGTTAACTGATTACCATCAAGGTCTACAATCTTCGTAGTATTAAATGCTAAAATGTAATTAGTTGATGCACTTAGATTACTACTAGGAGCAAATGTATAGCTGTTACCAGATTCCGCTATTAACTGTAGATTAACTTTGTTCCCTGCGTCAGAAGCTTGATAAAGCCAAACATTATCTGAATTAACGTTAACTACAGACTCACTAAAAGTAACGGTAATATATGGAGAAATTGCAACATTAATACCTTGATTATCAGGTGTCACCAAACTTACCATTGGTGCAATAACTCCTCCCGAACTAGTAGTAAATGAAAAACTTCCAGATACATAAATACCTTGGCTAGTTTTAGCTTGATTAATTTTAACAAAATATTTAGTATTTGCTAATAACGCCGATTCTGGACTAAAGATAAATTTAGTATTATCAGCATTAGCGATAATATTACCAATAGCAATATTATTAACTTGTTTAGTTTTATTAGTTAAATTACTGGATAAATTATCAGTTAACGTTATCGTCGTATTATTAATGCTAGTTGGATCCATCGATTTACTAAATTTTAAAACAATACTTGGGGTTAATGAAACATTAGTTGCTCCATCAGCAATACCACCATCGCTAGAATCCATAATGACAGTTTCATTTGCAACATTGTTTGATGTGGTATTACAACCACTACTACAGGAAAATAAGCCTAAACTCATAATTAAAATAATTAAATATGAACAATACTTATCCACAAATTCATGTGTCTTCATTATTTTTTATCCTTAAAAAGATTAACTTAACTCTCACATTATTTTAGATACGAAATTAATATTTTAGTGACATTTTAAATTTCGTACCTATTGTTCTAAAGTTACTTATGATGATTTATAGTATGGAAAAATATAATAATTTTGCTTTTCCAATTTATTGGTAGTAGATGATAAGGATTAAATTTAAATGTTTTAATTACGCACCTAATATTAAACTTAGAATGTATTTTATTTAACTTACCAATGAGAACAAGATTATATCACCTTTCACTTTAAATAAACAATCGTAAAAATTATACGTATTACCATCATCAGGATCATTCTCCAATACAGAGCAATAATGTAACTATGAATAAAAAAGCCCACATAAGTGGGCTTTTAAAGCAATATTAACTAATTTGAACAACTACCTGTATTATTAACAATTAAGGTTGGGTAACTTGAAAACGTTATTTGGGTAGCGCCTATTGGACCGACTACAGCACTTAATGAGATAGATGAAGGAGGCGTAGCAACGTTTATTAATTGTAAAAAATATGAATACGAGCCATCCTGCTGTGGTAAATTTAGAAATGATCCAACATATGGGAAAGAAGAGTTAAAGCTTGTAGTTGCATTTAATGACGAATCTGGATGATTTTTCCATGTTATATATACTGGAATACAAAAATTATAAGTTGGCATATCCATATTATAAAAAGGATAAGTATTAACACTCTCTATTTCATTGCCACTTTCATCAGTAAAGGCTAAATATCCAGGATTAACCACATGAACTGATAATGCTGACTCAACTGTTGGTGCATTAGCAAATATAGCTTGAGCTGTGACAGTGTAATCACCTAATTTATTCGCTAGTAAAGTATAATAATTATAACTATCTGATTTTGTTACTGTCAAACCACTTGGATTGCTTGAAGAAACCGTAGCTGGTGAATAATAATAATTGCTACTTGTTGATTGAAGATATAAATTATTTATAGTTTGTCCAATTGCCATAACAATATTATTATCAGAAGTACCAATCCAACTCAACGAATAATTATTTGGAGTTAAATTTACTGACATACCAGTAGATAAATTACCACCATTTGCATTTAATAAAAAACCATAGTTGGTACTTGAAGAAGTATTGGGCGTAATAGTTATCTGACAACCAGATTGTAAATTATCGTTAGTAAAAGTACAAGTATATGGTGAGAAAGTAGCTCCAGTAACACTAGATTCGCCGCCATTTGATAAATTTACCGTAAGTGGTAATTGATCAGCTGCTGGATTTTGGAATTTTAATGTAGTAGTATATGGAATGCCATTTTGCAATAAATTTACATTACTTTCACTAAACTGTAATACTCCTGAATTAAGTGCATAAATCGTAAATATTTGAGTTGGATAACCACTTGCCTGAGCATAAACATGGAAAGTACCAGATTCATTATTAACAACTCCTGACAAATTTATATAATTTTGACAACTACTATTGTTAGAGGCACAAATATATGAAGAATACGAAGAAGAGTTAGATGAATTAGGTCCATAAAATGTAACAGCTGAATTATCGCTGGTAAAATTAACTAATATCGGTGCGATACTATCACTAGCACCCAGTAAGTTTAAATTAACATTAAAACCACTATTATTTAACAATACTTCTTGGCTACTTTCTTGGAATACCAAGCTACCGGGTTTACCAGCGGTAATATAAACAGGAGCAATAGTTACACCGTTAGCTTGAGCAAATAAACGATAGTTACCGCTTTCCGCACTTGTAGTAACGTTAACTTGACAAGTTGGCGTAGTATAACTTAAATTGCATGATGCTGGACTGACTGTTAAATTTTTGTTATCACTGGTACTTAAATACACGGTTTGAGCAGGATCACTAGCTGATGCATTTGATAAGGATAAATTAACACTATGTGTTGAACTACTTAGCATATTTACTGATTGAGTATCAAAACTAATGTTTCCAGGTAAACCAACTACAACATTTAAGTTTTGAGTCTGATAACCTGACGCAGTTGCGCTAATTTGATAATTACCAACAACTCCTTGTGGAATTAAAGTTACTGTACAATTTAGGTTACTGCCATTTAATATGCATTGTGCTGGAGTTACCAATAAATTTGCCGAATTACTCGCAATATTAGCGACAACACTTGGTACCGCATTGGGATTATCTGGAGTTAACGTTAAAGTTGCTTGTTGAGTAGAGCCCAATAACAAATTAACTGTTCCTGTTGAATTAGTAAAAGCTAAGCTACCGGGTTTTACTACTTTAATATTTAAAGGAAAGCTAAAAATTTGCCCATTAACTTTTGCGATAATCGCCATACCTTGATTAGGATTACTAGCTTGAACGTTACTTGCTACATTTACTACAAATGATGAGCTTGGATTTTGACTAGTTAAGCTTAATGAAGTAGTTGATAAGGTAATCCCTGTACTTGCATTTTGAATGGATAATTCAACTGTGTAGCTAGAATTACCATCGGTTAAAGCTTTTAATTTAGTTTTTGCCACTGAACTAGTATTATTTAATGAAATATTAAAAGTAGCGGAACCACCAGGGACGATATTGGTTGAACCACCTGGAGCATTCTCAATCACAATAGGTGATGTTGTTGGACTAACTGGCGATGAAGAGCTTGAACCGCCACCGCCACTGCAGCCTCCTAATAATGAAGTTGCGAGTATGCCAACACAGCATAATTTCCAGAGTTTTTGCATAAATTTCTCCTTTGTTGAATATTGTGCAAATTTAGCACTAAATTTTACCCCCCCCACATAAAAGTCAAGCTTTTATGTGAAAGCAGTTGTATATTGCAACAATCGAAATTTTATAAAGCAAAATATAACAGAAACTTACTTCAATATTATTCGGCTAAATATTTGTTTAATTTTCTAAATAATTTCACCTGTTTTTACTAGTGTGCCAATCCCCAGTTATCGGCTACTTGTATGGCTACTTCTAATGGAACAGCTAATTCAACTACTTGAGTCATTAGCTGGGCTAAATTAGCTGTAACTAATTCTACTTCAGCAATAGGAGCAAGTAAAATTAACTCATCATGCACTTGTAAAATTATCTTAGTAGCTAATTGCTGTTGTGCTAACCATGCATTAATTTTTAACATAGCTAATTTAATAATATCTGCTCCTGAACCTTGCATTGGTGCATTTAACGCTAAACGCTCTTCTGCCTGACGAATTAGATAATTAGAACTGCGAATATTCTTTAGAAAAATTTTGCGCCCTAAAATAGTTTCTACATAACCATTTTCAAATGCATCTTGTTTAATTTGAGTCATAAATTGCGATACCAATGGATATTGCGCAAAATAATTTTTAATATATGTATCAGCGGCACTTTGTTCAATTTTTAATTCCTTGGCTAAACCAAAGACACTTTTACCATAAATTAAGCCAAAATTAATGGTCTTAGCATATCTACGCTGTTCTTTACTAACTTGTTCTAGTGGTAAATTAAAAATTTGACTTGCTGTAGCTCGATGAATATCTGCACCAGTTTTAAACGCATGAATTAAATTATTATCTTGACTTAGATGCGCTAAAATGCGTAATTCAATTTGCGAATAATCTGCACCAATTAATTTATATCCTGACGGAGCAATAAAACATTCACGAATTTGTTGTCCATAATCGTTACGAATAGGAATATTTTGTAAATTAGGATTTTGTGAGGATAAGCGACCTGAAGTAACAATAGTTTGCTCAAATGTAGTATGTACCAAGTCTTGACTATCGGCACATTCTTGCAATGGTTGTATGTAAGTATTGATTAATTTAGCTACTGAACGATGAGCTAAAATTAAATTTGCTATATTAAACCCAGCATCAGCTAAGCTAAGTAAACTATCTTCACCACTAGAATAGCCATTACTATTTTTTTTGATCCCCTGAGTAGGTAAACCTAATTGATTAAATAAAACATCTTGTACTTGTTTAGGAGAATTTAAATTAAACGCACAATTCGCTTGATGAAAAATTTGTTGCTCAAGTTGTTCCATTTCTTGGTTAAGTTGCTTGGCTAATTGGGCTAAATGAGCTAAATCAATCATAATTCCAACTTGTTCCATTTGCAATAATAATTTAGCCAATGGTAACTCAATATTATGATATAAATTTTGTTCAGCTGGTGTTAATTGTTGCAAAATTATCTGGTGCGCATTTAGCATAAAACGCACTTGCTTCCAACTAAATTCTAATTGTTGCTTGGGCTCTAGATTAGATAATAATTGTTGTTTGCTACCTTTACCTAATAAATCCACATAATCTTGAATGGGTTCAATATCTGGCAAACAACGTGAAATAATCGCACTTAATTTATGAATATTTAATGAATTTTGTACATAACTAATTAATTGTAAATCACCAATAACACCATTTAATTGAATTTGATAAGTCGCTAAAATAGCTAAATTATCTTTATAATTATAACAAATCTTAGGACAATCACTTTGCCAATAAGGTTTTAAAAGTTCCCAGAGTTGCGAATTTGCATTATCTAATTCTGCTGGTATACTAAATAAATCATTATCTTGTTTACTCTCTATTTGACTAGCACTGCATTGAATAAGATAATCTTGACACTGATGACTAAGAGCAATGCATTGGATCAATGAGTTGCGCAAAGTATAATTATCCAGAATTAAGCTAAACGCACTAGGCATATTTGAAGTAAGCAATTGCTCAACTAAATTTTTTAATTCACTTGGTTTGGTAATTAGTTGATAGTTTTTTGCATGATTAAGGTTGTTTATTGATGCTTGATCATTAGCTAATTGAGAAATTATAAGTTCTTGTTGATGTCCTTCTTGATTTGATCGAATTGAGGCTAATTGGCGTCGAACTTCATTTAACCAAGTTCTAAAATTTAAGTGTTGATAGATTTGTTCTAATTCAATTAAATTAGCAGGTTTACAAGCTAAATTAGCTAAATTAGTTATATCAAATACATCTATTTGTACATCACATTTTATAGTAATTAGTTGTTTAGCAAGGGCTAGTTTAGCTTGTTCATTACGTAAATTTTCGCCAACTGCGCCACTAAGAGTAGCTTGATTAGTTAATAAATTGTCTAAATTACCAAATTGATTAAGCCATTTAGCAGCAGTTTTAGGCCCACATTTAGTTATACCTGGAATATTATCCGCACTATCGCCAACTAAACATAAATAATCAATAATTTGTTCAGGTTTAACCCCAAATTTATTAACTACACCTTCTATATTTAAAATTTCATCCGTCATCGTATTTACTAAGTTAATTTTATCAGTTACAATTTGGGCAAAATCTTTATCTCCAGTACAAATCAAAATTGAATAGTTTTGTTTAGCGTAATATTGAGCAATAGTCGCAATTACATCATCAGCTTCTACGCCTTCTTGAATAATCATTGGAATGCCTAAAGCCTGAACTACTTGATAAATATAGGCAAATTGGCTAATTAATTCACTTGGCGTAGTCCGTC
The DNA here is from genome assembly GCA_039805605.1 of Pseudomonadota bacterium. Lineage (GTDB taxonomy): Bacteria > Pseudomonadota > Gammaproteobacteria > Burkholderiales > UBA11063 > Aquella. The sequence continues at coordinate 1,348 of JBDLTW010000157.1, read as the reverse complement.
GATTGGCTTTATATTCAGGATAAATTTCATCACGAAAATTTTTACCTTTAGCATCAAATACACATACCCAGTATTGGCTAGAATATTTTTTTTGCAACTGTTTTAACATACTTACCACACCATAAATTGCATTTGTTGGCATACCATTAGTGGCTGTTAAATTTTTGATTGCATAAAAAGCCCGAAAAATAAATGATGAACCATCAATTAATAAAATATCATTATTCATATATAATTGATCCATTAGCAAATACATTGCTACGGATCGCTCCTTTCTATTTAATTTGAATTATTTTTTTAGCATCGACTACATCTAAAGTACCTTGCTTACATCTAGCGAAACCTATATTTTGAGCATTTCAATGGATACATAGGCATAGTTTTTATTTTAAGCATTTGACCATTGTGCGAGAGTTTTGATTATCTTGTTTTACCTTGCTTGATTTCATTATTGGTAATACCTGTATTATACTATTGATCTATGAAAAATACAACTACAGAAACAAGCAATTAATATAAAGAATACCATCGGATAAATTACCAGTGTAGCTAATCTACATCTTTTAAAAAATTGTGATAAGTTATTGTTTTTTAGGATAAATAATTTAACCAGTATAATTGATATTAGCATAGAGTTAATTATTCTGTGCTTTTTGATTAAATACTATAGTATTTGGATAGTTATTTATGCTATAATCATGTTATTCATTGCCAACGCTGTAAAACCTCTTTATTTAAGAAGAAAATAATAGGCAGTATGGTTTAGCCATTTGCTGGTAAGGACTAGTAAAAATTTTAGTGCATGTGTGGATATCAAACAGCAGATAATAAAATATAAACAAAGTAAACATAAATTACAATCATATAATGAAGTTAATACTAACCTCGATATAATAAAAGAATACCTAATTAGGTGCATAAATAAATTATAACTAGCAATTATTTTTTAAACTTTTTCACATAATAGTGAAATCAATTTTATGAATTATGAGTTTTTTCTATAGGAAAGGTAATTATTATGAAAAATCTATCTATTTTATGTAAAGATTTTGATTTAACCGATGCAATTAAACTTTATGCCACCGAAAAAATGTCCGCATTAAATAAATATTTTCCTAACGATGGAGAAGAAACATCTTTCCATTTACGCTTAGGTAAAGTTACTAATAATCAATCAACGGGAAAAATTTATTATGCTGAAGTTAGCATAAAATCACCAACTAAAAATTTTGGTGCCTTAGTTGAATGTGAAGACATCTATAGTGCGTTAGATAAATTAAAAGATGATTTAGCTCATAATATTGCGCATTATAAAGACAAATCGCATAGTAATAATATTCGTAGTGCA
>JBDLTW010000156.1:0-3658 GCA_039805605.1 Pseudomonadota bacterium | reverse complement strand
TTGCAAATCTCAAAAAATAAGTTTAAAGACACTAGTTTAAAAGGATTACGTAAAAAAGCTGGTTGGGGTAATTATACTTTACGTACTATATTAGAGCAATAATTATCATGGGACAGCCCTGATATCAAGATAAATATCATCTATTAAACACACATGTGATATAATATCGTAGTGGCGTAATAACTTACTTTTAAGCATAATTTTAAAAGATTTCATGCTATTTTTTTAATTTCCAAATTGTTAATGATCTTTATTTTTCATTATTGTTTTATAGAAACAAGTGAAGACTGGCGTATTATAAAATAAATTTACATAATTATTTTTACACTCCCATTTTATTGTTTATATTTCTGTGTTGCTTGGACATCAATTACTTTGTAATAAATCTAAAATTAGCTTAGGTCAATTTTTTTAAACAGGTGGCTCATCCCGAATTGAAGTTATATAATATCCTTAAGTGAATAACACTTATACATAATTAGATATTTTATTTAACTGATTAAATATTATATAATACCCCTCCCATATTTTAGTTAACTTTACTGGCTAAATATTTTTATAGGAATAAAAATTATATGAAACAACCTCAACTTAAAACTATGGTAGCATTATTAGCAACCTCAACTAGCTTGTTATTAAGCGGTTGCGGTGGCGGTAGCAATACCACAAATTCAGGACAGAGTGTTCAAGGTGCACCAATCCAAGCTCAAGTTAGCAATAAGATTTTTAATAATAATAGTTGCTTAAGTGGCAACGTAAACTTTAGTGGTAGTTCAGTATGGTATGTTAGTGGTAACGTTAATATTACTAATAATTGTGATAATGATACTACTTTGACAGGGCAAACCATTAGCTTTAATGCTCAAGATTTAGCAGGACACAGCGTTAGTATTGGAACTTTAAATAATTGGTGGATTAATGATAGTGCTTATCAATTAAACTTCACTAGTGGTAATGCTAATCAACAAATTGGTTTAGTTAGTGCTTCAAATAATAGTCCAGTAATTAAAGCTCATCAAACCATTAGCTTTACTGGTGGACTGAACTTAAATGGTAGTGCCTTTGATAATACTAGTGCACAAAATAGTTTTGCAATTAATGGTAATGCTCCAGCCCCTATAACTACAGGTGAGTTAGATGTTGTGGTTGACACAACTAAAGCTAATTGCCTTGCCAGTAATGCTTGTTCTAATCTAGTTGTTAATGTAAATGATAATACTGGTACTAATGTAGCTAGTTTCACTGTACCTGCTTCAGCAATTGGTGGTGTATATACTCAACCAATTACTAAACTTAATCAGGGTTCGTATAGTGTAAATGGTAGTGCCATTAATAATACTACTTTAACCTATACCCCAAATGCTAATCCACAAGTTACTGCTAATACTACAAGCAGTGTAACTTTACAATATAACCAAGTTACACCTGTAATTACTACAGGTAAAGCAGAACTTAGTTTGGCTAATTTAGTACCAAATTATACAGGTAATTTACAAGTACAAATTTTAAATAGCCAAGAAGCAAATTCAGTAGTAAGCACTTATACAATTAAACAAGGTACTAGCATAACTACCAGTGATTTACCAGTTAGTGATGCTAAACATGCATATAAAGTTAAATTAATGACAGGTATTGCAGACCCAGCACAAAATTTATATTATATTGAGAGTGGTTTAGCAGATTTAACAATTAATGCAGGTCAAACAACAAATTTAAATATTCCTTTACAAAAATCAACTCAAGCAACTCAAACGGTAAATTTAAGCGTTAGTGGCTTAGTAAATCCAGATAATGCACAAGTAATATTTAGTGATGCAGCCAATAAGTATAGCTATGCACCAAGTACTAATTTAACCAATAGTAGCCTAGTCTATAAAGTTGAACAAAATCTTAATTTAGGTATCTCTGTTACAGCAAATAGTAATAATTATCAAGTTAATCCAATTGAAAGTAGTGCTATCATTAATCAATCTACTAATTTTGTAGCTAACTTTGTGAAAAAAGATAACCCTACTCCACCTACTCCTAGTGGCGCTAGTTATGATTATATTGCCCCATTTAAAGATTACAATAATAAAATTACTTTAACTGTCCAAGGTTTAGCCAGTGGCAAATCATTAACTTTTACATCTAATTTTCAACAAAAAGCAGGTTGGGGTAATTGTTTTGGTCAACAAGTAAGTAATCTTACCTTTACCACAGTTGCCCAAGGCAATAAATACTTAACAACTATTACCTCAAATGATAGTAGCAAATCTTTGGATTTAACCCAATCTTGTGATATTATGGGTACTGACTCTGCTAATGCTTTGGTGTTACCAGGTGTTGTAGATCCAATAGTTTATGGTGTAACAGTTGATAATAAGAGTTTAACTATGAACCAACCTTGCGCATCTAACCAATGTCAAGATCCTGGTAATGGTTATGTAAATGCTGGTTATTATGCACAATGGTCAGTATGGGGAAGACAATACAATCCATATACAATGCCATTTAATAATATTAACGATATTATTTATGCCTTTATTGGTTTTGATGCTGCAACTGGTAATATTAAATCATTAGATACTTCAGCAGATAGTTGGGGCTTAAGCGCAGTAAGCCGTGCAATGTTACAATATCCATACATGCATGCCCATTTGTCTTTTGGTGGTTGGACAAACAATGGTATTAATACAGCACCAATGTTTGAACAATTGGCATCTTCAACTACAAGTATGACTAATTTTGCTAATCAAGCAGTAAGTTTAATGCGCAAAACAGGATTTACAGGTCTTGATATTGATTGGGAATGGTGGTCTGATTATCCAAATAATGCAGCTCCTGCTACAAAAATGTTATCATTCTATAAAATATTACGCAATGCGTTAGATCAAGCTGGTCAAACTGATGGTAAACACTATACTTTAACCATTGCAGTTAATGGTGGCGCAGATCGCGTTTTGGCACTACAAGGTAAAAATGTTGATGGTAGCAATAACGGAAATCCTAATGCGGTAGCTAATTTCTGGTCTCAAGTAAATGGATTAGTAGATCACATTAATATGATGAACTATGATTACCATGGTGCTTACGATACTGGTGGTGCAGCTTATTTTCAAGCTAATTATGACTTCCAAAATACTACTGGTTATAAAGTAGGTCAAACTGAAGGTTGGTCAATTAAAGATGCAATTAGTACTTATACAGCAAATGGTGTTGTAGCCAATAAGTTAGTGGTAGGTTTACCATTATATGCTCGTACCATGACGGTTTCTAGTGCAACTAATGGTGGATTATTACAAAATGTAACTGGTGCTGGATTTGGCGATTATGAGAATGGTGTATTAGATTATAAATGCTTAGTTAATCCCGTAGTTGACCCAGTAAATGGTTGTGGTAGTAGCAAACCAATTTCAGGTGTAACTAGTTTAACTAATTATAATAATACTACAAATAGTACATTATTCAATCAGTATGGTTTACAAGCTTTACAACCATGGGCATATAGTAGTGCAACTAATAGTTTTGTGACTTATGATAATGTTTGGTCAGCAGTACAAAAAACTAAAGTAGCTAAAAATTCTGGTTTAGGTGGAATGATGTACTGGGAATTAGATGGTGATGCAACTACTCCTGCATTATCAATTGTTCAAGCAGTTAAAAATGAGTTAAATAA
>JBDLTW010000155.1:0-3173 GCA_039805605.1 Pseudomonadota bacterium | reverse complement strand
TTGCAAATCTCAAAAAATAAGTTTAAAGACACTAGTTTAAAAGGATTACGTAAAAAAGCTGGTTGGGGTAATTATACTTTACGTACTATATTAGAGCAATAATTATCATGGGACAGCCCTGTTTGTAAATATGTTTCTTATAAAGATAGAAAAAAGTTTGTGCAGATTTGAAAAAGATCTATAGCTCAGCAACTATAGATTCTGCGTTAACTGAACTTGATAATTTTGCTAAAAAATGGAGCTCCCAATATACACATATAGCCAAATCATGGTATAATGGTTGGGATAAATTGGCGGTATTTTTTGATCTTTCCATTGCAATTTATAGTCATAAAATTTTTATTCTTATTTAACTAGGTACATTAGGAATGATATTTTTTAATTCACCAGTTGCTTGATTAAAATTAATACTAATAAAAATCATTATCGGTTTAGATAGATTAAAATTTGCTAAATTCGGTATCTCAAGAGTAAAATAAAAATTTAACTCAGTAACTAGTTTTATTAAGTCATTAACTTCAACCTCGGCAACTAAGGATAAACAATAATCTGAAAACAAATTACTATTAAGAACTATACCATGCTGATTAATTAATTGAGGAATAATTCTAATCACTTCATGACGTGGTAAATTAGTAATAATTTTCCAATAAATACGATTCATTTCATCTTTCCAAGAAAAAAGCCCAGATAATAATCTGGGCTCAAACAAATAATCGTAGGATTAACGTTTAGAGAATTGTTTGCGACGACGTGCTTTACGTAAACCGCATTTTTTACGTTCAACTTCACGAGCATCACGTGTAACAAAACCTGCTTTAGATAAAGCTGCTTTTAGTTCTGGATTAAATTCGATCAAAGCACGAGTAATACCATGACGTACTGCACCTGCCTGACCAGACTCGCCACCACCATGTACATTAACACGAATGTCAAAAGTATTTAAGTGTTCAACCAGTTCTAAAGGTTGACGCACAACCATACAACTAGTAGGACGAGCAAAATATTTATCGTATTCTTTGTCATTAACCGTAATTTTACCAGTACCTTTTGTAATAAATACACGAGCTACTGAGCTTTTACGACGACCTGTACCATAATTGTAATTTCCAACCATTTATCAGCCCCTCATTAAATCTCTAATTGTTTAGGTTGTTGAGCACTATGCGGATGAGCATCACCAGCATATACTTTTAATTTTTTAATCATTGCATAACCTAAAGGACCTTTAGGTAACATGCCTTTTACAGCATTGATTAAAATTTTCTCAGGAGCTTTTTCCAACATTTGGTTGAAAGTACGTGAATAAATACCACCAGGATATCCAGTGTGGCGGTAATAAATTTTTTGTAAAGTTTTTTTACCTGTAACAACTAATTTTTCTGCATTAGTTACTACAACAAAATCACCAGTATCTACATGTGGAGTGTAGATAGCTTTATGTTTTCCACGTAAAACGTGAGCAATTTTAGCAGCTAAACGACCTAAAACTTGGTCTTTAGCATCAACAACAAACCACTCGTGATTTACTTCATGAGCTTTTGCTGAAAAAGTTTTCATATATTATTTCCTAATTAATGTAAATTACAAATACCTGATTTTTTATTTTAATCAGCGCCATTTTTGTGACAAAATATTTGTAACGGTCGGTAAAGTGGTAGGGACTAATTATAGCATATTTAATAGACAAAAATCAAGTTAGAAATTGCTATTTTCAATAGTTAATTAATTGCACCCGTTAAACCAGAATTTAATACCGCTTGGCGAGTTGAATCTGCTAATCCAACACCTAATTTTTTTGCTAGTTTATCAAGTGGGTCTTGACTTGGTGTAAAATCAACTAAATTATCTGATTTATACACATCCCGAGCAATACTTTGTACACTAGCAATACCATCAATCAAACCTAACTTCTTAGCATCAGCACCAATCCAATAACGTCCACTAAATAAATCTGGATCGTTAGCTAATTTATTACCACGTCCACGTTTTACTGCATCAATAAATTGTTGATGAATTTCATCAAGCATTTGCTGTTGCATCTGATTTTGCGTAGCATTAGCAGGAATAAATGGATAGCCCATCGCTTTATTTTTACCAGAAATTAAAAGACGGCTATCAATACCAAGCTTTTTCATTGCTTCAGTTGCACCAAAACCGCTGTAAATAACACCAATTGACCCTACAATACTCGCTGGAGCTGCATAAATTTTATTAGCAGCTACTGCAGTATAGTAGCACCCCGATGCGCAAACCTCTTCAATCACTACATCTATCGGAATATTTGGATATTGTTTACGTAATCTAGTTAATTCATTATTCATTAAATCAGAATAAACTGGCGATCCACCAGGAGAATTAGCCCGAATCAATACAGCAACAGTTTTTTTATCATTTAAGGCAGCAGTTAAACCATCAATTAAAGTATTATAGTTTTTATTTTCACCATCAATCACTCCTTTTAAATCCACCACCGCAATTTGAGGACCAGTTTTTTGATCTTGTGGTTGCTTCTCTTTCCTAATAAAAATAATTATTAAACCAAATAAAATAATTAACAGAATAATTCGAAAAAATATTTTCCATCTCCGCGCACGACGTTGTTCTTTAATCGTTTCTAATAATATTTTCTCAATGGTTGCTTGTTCCCAATTACTCATCGATGACTTCCTTTATATTAAACAAAATTTTTACTGCTTAAAATTAGTTTATTCTTTTAGTTTGGTTAAAATTTGTTTCATTCTTTCATGATGCTCAATAGACAGTACCGTTAATGGTAAACGTAAATGGGCTGTAGTTAAATGTTGCTCAAACCACAATCCCCATTTTAAAGGAATTGGATTAGATTCACAAAAACAAATACGACATAGATCAATTAACTGTTGATTGAGTTTTCTTGCCACAGCATAATCACCATTTAGTGCTGTTTTGGTTAATTTACTAAATAACTTAGGGCGTAAATTACTGGCAACCGAAATAAGTCCATTCCCACCTAGCATCATATAGGCTAATGCTGTCTCATCATGCCCAGAAAACAACATGAAATTATCTGGTTTGTGTGCCATTAAATAACTGCACCTAGTCATATCTCCTGTAACATCTTTAATTGCTACAATGTTCGGACAATCATTAGCTAGACGTAAAATAGTATCGTCCGATAAGTCACACGCAGT
>JBDLTW010000154.1:0-2882 GCA_039805605.1 Pseudomonadota bacterium | reverse complement strand
TTGTAAAACTAAAGTACGTGCTTCATCTTGACTAAAACCAAATTGTGTTACCGCACTATTAATAAGTCCTTCAATAAAATAATAAAAAAAACCAACCGCACTACTTGTTACTGGAATAATTTTATCAATCTCTAGCTCATCTTTAGCCAAATAAACTATACCAATTTGTTGAAATAAACTTATAACAAATTCTAACTCATTAGCATTAATTTGTGCCGAAGCATAAATTGCACTAACACCTTGCTGAATTAGCGCTGGTGTATTTGGCAGAGTACGAATTATGCGTTGATTCATTAACCAATTACTAATACTTGTAATTGTAATTCCCGCCATTACGGAAATAATTAAACATTCTTGAACATAAGGTTTAATTTGTGTACATACCTGTTTAGCTTGTTGTGGTTTGATCGCTAAAATAACCAGACTATTAGGAGCTAGGGGAGCACTTAGTTGCTCTATAACGTTAACACTAGGATATTTTTGGCGTAATATATCTGCTTTTACTTGAGTATGTTGCACCACTGTGATTTCTAAATTATGGTTCACCAAAAAACCAGCACACATGGCTTCTGCCATATTGCCGCCACCAATAAATACAATTTGAGTTTTAAGCATAACTACGCTTTCCAAAAATACTACTACCAATTCTTACCATTGTAGAGCCTGCTTGTAGTGCTAATAAATAATCGGCGGACATTCCCATCGACAAATGATCTAATTTAAATCCATAATGATTATTCAGTTGTTGTTGATAACTAGCTAACTGCTGAAATTGGCTTAAAATTAGCTGTTGATCAGTTGTGTTAGTTGCCATTCCCATTAAGCCACGCAATTGTAAATTAGGTAAAGTTTCAATTTGCTTTGCTAATTCAACTACTTGATTAAATGTTTCAAGACCATGTTTGCTATTTTCATGACTAATATTAACTTGAATTAAAACTTGTAATCTAGCTAAATTATCCTGACGATAATTATTTAATTTTTGTGCTTGTCTCAAGCTAGTTATTCCATGTACCCAGCTGACGCAATTAGCAATCAGCTTACATTTATTGGTTTGCAAACTACCAATAAAATGCCATTCTAAAGGTAAATAATTTAAAGCTATAGTTTTGTTGATTAACTCGTCAACATAATTTTCTGCAAAAGCAAATTGCTTAGTTGAATAATAACATTCTCGAATTATATCTGCAGAAACAGTTTTACTAACAGCAATTAATTGAGCATTATATTGCTGAAGAGTATTACGTAATTCATTAATGCTATTAAAAGTGATTTCTCTCATTGGTTCTGTCTCTATCCTTAATTAATGATACTAATTATTTGCATGAATGTGTCCAAAACTTGAATATTTTTGTAATATCCCCCCACTGAAGGGGGAGGTTTTACTTGATTTAGAGCTTTCATGGGAACAAGTGGTTCATCCTTCCCCTGAAGGGGGAGGTTTTACGGCGTATTGGATAATGCCTATATTATACTACTGGTTTATGAAAAATACAACTACAAAATTAAGCAATTTACAGTTTCTCTAGATATTTTGCTAGTTCATGTGGTGGTACTTCAACTAGCATTATTTGTCGATACATCGAGCAATAAAAAATACTAAATAGCTACCTTATTTTAACTACAAGCTACATGTTAAAGCATATATGCAAATTAAAAAATTACAATTATTCCTATTATTAAGTCGCTATTTACTTACCGAAAGTAGCATTTTGCAACAGTGGATTATTAAAAATCAAAACAGTAAGTTACATAAAAATACATGTAGCCTATATATTTTTTTCACTATTTAGTAGTAAAAATAATTGGTTTTTTACTACTCTTGTTGTACAATATCGGTGTTGGGGGAAGAAATTTTTAACTAAGAATTTAACTACCCAGAAAAATGAAAATGAAACTATTTATTATTTAATATGAACTATATGTATTTTGAGGGAAATATCATGAAAAACAAAGGTTTTACAATTATTGAATTAATGATTGCAGTTGCAATTATCGGTGTGTTAGCAGCTATTGCAGTACCTGCATATCAAAACTATGTAATCCGTGCTAAAGTTGCAGAAATGGTAACTTTTGCTGAACAAGCTAAAGCTCCAGTTACTGAATATTATCAAACGCGTAATACATTACCTAGCTCAAACTCTCAAGCTGGTTTACCAGATACAATGACGGGTAGTAATGTTAGCGCATTATCAGTAGGTGCAAGTGGTGCAATTACAGTTACTCCAAATATTGCAGGTTTAGCGTCAACAGAAACATTAGTATTTACGCCAACAGTTAGTTCTTCAGGTATTACTTGGAGCTGTACAGGTGGTGGTATGCAAAATACTTATCGTCCATCGAACTGTAAAGCATAATCAGTTATTTTTACCTAAAAAGCTAACTCAAACAATGAGTTAGTTTTTTATTTGTTCATGTGTTTAATATATTGACTTCCGCCCCGCCCTAAATGGCAAGGATTCCTAATTAGTTGAATTTGATGGTGAAGTTGAACACGTCCACTTATTAATCAATTATCCGCCACAAGCTCAACTATCAAAAATAGTCAACAGTTTCAAGGGAATATCTAGCAGATTATTAAAAAAACAATTTGCCAACATCACCAAGAGCTACTTTAACAACAAATCTCTTTGGTCTCCTAGCTACTTTGCAGCTTCGTGCGGTGGTGCTCCAATTGGTATTATACCAAACACAAAATAAGAATTCGTATATATTACTCAACTATGTTATAGAGATTGGTTGTCTATATAAGAAACTACTGATTGGATTTGGTGTTAATAAATATTCATATGATAATGTATGCTTTATTTCTTGGTTGACTATATAATCAAACACGTGCATTCCATACTTGATATCAAATCCATAATAAGTTAAGATTTTTA
>JBDLTW010000153.1:0-3508 GCA_039805605.1 Pseudomonadota bacterium | reverse complement strand
TTAATAGACCTAATTCATAAAATGCAAAATTAAAACTTAGTAATGCACTTTCAATAGCTACATATTTAGGACGATTATCTTGACAGATAACCCAACTTCCCCATGTAAATGATTTATTGGCATAATCAATATCATAGACTCGTACTAAACCTATATCACCCAAATTTTTATCTACAATAATAAAATAATAGTCTAGACCATGTAGTTCTCGTTGCTTATACGCTCTTAACCAAGATAATTGAGCTTCTTTATCGTCGTCAATTTGACTTAAATATCTATTTAATTTGGAATTTAAACGTAAGCTTAAAATAAAGTCAACATCGTTTTCCTGAACTAAACGCAAATAAACATGTTTGGTTTGTTGCATAATTATTTTTCCTCTACTTTTAAACGATTAATTTCTGTAGTAAAATCTTGATAACTACGAATATACTCAGCTTCATCATAAAAATCATTTGCCAGAACCATTAAAATGCAATCAGGACTAAAATTAAACATTTCATGCCATACATATGGTGGCAACATTAAACCCGTATAATTATTATCTAGCTTAATAACTTCAACACTATAGCCATCATCCATCAAAAATTCACAACTACCACGGACACATACCGCAATTTGTTGTAAATTATGATGAGCATGAAATCCTCTTCTAATACCTAATTTAGTATCACAAAGATAATATACTCTTTTTATCTCAAATGGTATTTCTTTGTTATTTTCCATAACAACTAAGCTTCCACGATCATCACCTTTTTTTTGCAAATTAATTAACTTACTTTTCATAGCTTTTCTATCCCTTTAACATAAGATAACTCATTGTAGGTAATATGACTTAACCAAAAACCACTGCCGACAATAAAACAGATTAATACAAAGCCTAATAACAAATTTACTTTCAATTTAGCTATTTTAAATAGACCATTTACAACATAAATATATGACAAAAGATAAATAGGCAAGAAAAACCTAACCTCAATAGCTATTGGAATAACTAGCAAAATCGGCATAATTAAATTCAGATAGATAAATATTTTCTTCAGTGTAGATTTACATAATTTTGCATGATTTTGATTAATATTGTTTAATATCAGACAATAAAAAGACAAGGCCAAAACCAAGTAATTAAACAAGCTAAACCAATTAGATATTGATAAGTCAACAATGTATGGCGATCTATATTTTATATCGACACCGTTAAACAAATGCTTTAAGATTAATTTAGAGTAAAATATTGGATGTTGCAGAATAAAACCAATGTAGTTTGTTGTATTTTGTAGTTTATTTTCTAGTTCAGAATGATATAATTTGACTCCCTGTGAATCTTTAAATATAACACTAGGAGATGGATACAATGATTTTTCCCCAACATAAGTTTCGTATTTTTGAACCTCAACCCCCCAATATAATTGCTGTGTGTACAAATTATGACCAAATGTCTTACTTGTTTGCACAAATGGAGAATATGTATTATTATAGTGATAATTAATTATACTCTGTGGCAACAAAACTATGATAAATCCTAATAGCATTAACAAATAGGCAAGGTAATTTCTTTTATATATCAATATAATAAAAATAAAAAACACTAATAAGTTAATTTGATATATTGGTCGAATATTTAATGCACTAGCCAGAAAAATACCTGACCAAAAAATATATTTTAACTTATTTTTCAATAACAAAATAATCGAAGCTAATAAACAAATAAGTGCAGGAAAATCTGATAAGGCATATTGAAAATATCCCGACCAAAAATAAGTTATTAAAACAAAGTAAAATATGCCACTATAATTATTTTGCTGAGGATTATTAAAAATACTGTTTTGAATTGTAGGTAATAAATAATAACTGAGCAACACAATTAATGATGAATTTATAAAAATTACAGCAAAATTTAAAGGCAGTAATTTAGTAATTAGCCCAATCAGCCACGGAAACAAATATCCCCTATAGGTATCAGGGAAATAAATCTGCTTCGAAAAAAATTCACCAAACTTAGTTGATAAATTTATATAAAGTCCTGCATCATAATACTGTGGATATTCTAAGCCATCTTTCAACCACAAAAATATAAGCAAAAATATTAAGCTAAACAAACAATAGTAGTGGTTTAATTTCTTTAATTGTTTCAACTTTACTATGTCCTAAATAATATAATAAATTTGACCAACTTATTGAATAAGCCGCTCCCAACTTTACCCACATGGAGAATAATTGCACTATTCAAAGCACTAAAAAATACATAATTTGTAATAGTCTTTATACTCGGGTAAATTCATCATCAATACCTAATTTTTCATCAATTATAAATGCTGGTCGTTTTCGACTTTCATCCAATGCTCTCCATAAATACTCACCAATCATCCCTAATATTATTAGTTGTATACCAAAAGTAAATAAGATTAAACAAATAATCGAAGTCCAACCTCGTATAGGCACACTCATAAATACACGTTGAAACATTAAAAATAATATTAATGCAAAACTAGCCAAAGAAATTAAAGACCCACCAACTATAGTCATACGAATTGGCGCATAAGAAAAAGCCAAGATCGAATCGATAAAATATTTAATCTTTTTTGAAAATGTCCATCGAGATTCTCCAATCTCACGAGCCTTACGCACATATGAAATTTGTTCGCTTTTAAATCCGCACCATAAAATTTGACCTACAATTGAAGAATTTTTTTCTTCAATATTTTTCAAGACTTCGACTACTTGCCGATCAATTAAAAAACAATCAAAACCACCCAAAGGCATATTTTTAAGTGCAAATTTACGCATTATTTTATAAAAGGTATTTGAAATTGTTTTTTGGATAAAACTTTCCTCTCTGTCAGCTCTAACGGCCAAACATACCTTGGTTCCTGTCTTCCACTTATTCAATAACTCTAAAATTATTTCTGGAGGATCTTGCAAATCAGCAGCAATTACAGTAGCACAATCACCAGAGACATAACTCAAACCTGCTAATTGAGCAGTAATTGAACCAAAATTGCGCGATAGACGAATTAGTTTGACTTTATTATCTTGAGCTCGAATTTTTTGCATTTCAGACCATGAATCATCTTCAGAACCATCATCGACAAGAATTAGTTCATAATCCTCAAGCTTAGATAAAACTTTTTCTTTTAACATGAAATAGGTAACAGGTAAGTTTTTTTCATTATAGTACACGGGTATCACTATTGATAATTTAATTTTCAATTTTATACTTTCTAAATAAAATAATGCTAAATAATAACCATAAAATAATTCCAAATAAGCATAAGGCAATGGCTAATTTAGTGGTAACATTAGTAAATTTTTCTTGAACTGTTTCTTAGTTATCTTGTCTATGCTTATTACGATATCATTATTTATTTCTAATGTTTCTATAGAGAATTTAATTACTTAATTCTGAGTACACTATTTACCTGCTTACAGCATAAGGTATTATTATACTTCATTTTTATTAATTAGAAGTGAATTTTTCAAATGATTGATTTGGGGGGACGAGCTTAAT
>JBDLTW010000152.1:0-4043 GCA_039805605.1 Pseudomonadota bacterium | reverse complement strand
AAAAAAATTACATCAATTGGATAGTTCAATCATTCAACAACTTGACCAAGCCAATTTTCTGACAATTTATGCGCAATTAAAGCTTATCGAACCCAGTTTAAGTTATCATGCTCTATATGATTTATATAAAGTAACTCATCACGACAATTATCCAACTACGTCACAACAATTAGCATTGCAACAAGCTTATCGTAATTTACCACCAATTTATCCTAGCCTAGACCCACAATTAATTAACTCTTATCTGTACCAAGCTGAACAACAAGCACTATTAGCTTTGAAAATTGATGAAGTACCTATAGGTGCGCTAATCGTTCATGAGCAACAAATTATTGCTTATGGCTATAATCAAACCAGAACACAAAACAATATCTTAGCTCATGCTGAATTAATTGCTATTCGTCAAGCTGAAAAATATTTAAATAATCATCGTTTAACTGAATGTGATTTATATGTAACTATTGAACCATGTGTAATGTGTAGTGGAGCAATTTTACATAGCCGAATTAAACGGGTCATTTTTGGAGCAAGTGAGCCTAAAACAGGTGGGGTAATTAGCCAATATCAAATTTTTCATAATCGCCAAACCAATCATCATACCCAAGTTATTGGTCCTGTCGATCAAGCCAAATATAGCCAATTATTACGCCAATTCTTTCGAAGGCAATAATTTTTTGGCTAAGTATTGTAGTGCTAATGGCGTAAAAATTGAGGTAAGCATTACCATAATTAAGATTGCGGCAAAAATCTCAGCATTAAACACACCTAATTCACGACCAGTTAAAGCAAAAATTAAACCAATCTCGCCTCGGGGCACCATACCAACACCAACCAGCCAACGGTTAACTGTTTTCGGCAGAAATATTCCACAACATAATTTACCTATAATAGCCACTATGCTTAGGCTCAGACCAACTAGCAACATATGTAAATTTAAAATCACCGTTAAATCAACTTGCATTCCAGCATAAATAAAAAATATTGGCACTAAAATATGATTAAATGGACTTAATAATTTTAATAAGCGTTGTTCTTGATATAGAGCTAAATTATGATCTAATTGGTGCACTAAAGATGGATCATTAACCTTATTCATTGGCGATATTAATTGTTGATACCAAGATGGTTGATTTAAAGCAAAAAAATTAGGTTGTAAAATTAATCCTGCAATAAATGCGCCAATAATACTCGCTAAACCAATTTGTTCAGCTAACCATGACCAAAATAAACAAATCAACATTAAAATTGCACTATGCATAGCATCATCACTGCTAATTTTTAAGAATTGATTAATTAACCATGGAATAAATCGCCATGCTAATAATAGACTGATTAATAAAAATAGCCCAATATTAAATAATAAATGTATTAATGAGCTGCTTTCAATCCCTCCATGACGAACAATTCCTACCACGATGGTTAAAATAATTAAGCCCAAAATATCATCAATAATAGAAGCAGCCAAAACAATTTGACAAGCAGGATTTTTTATAATTCCTAGTTCTTTGAAGACGCGCACTGATATGCCAGTAGAAGTCGCCGCCAAAGTTGCACCTAAAAATAAATTTAAGCTTAGATTATTACTAGCAAAAACATAGTCACCAACTATCCAAGCTCCTAAAATAAATGGAATAATCATGCCTAATAAGGCAACTAAGCTACCATGCCAACCAACTGCCATTAAATCATTTAATTGCGATTCTAAACCAACTTCAAATAACAGTAAAATACTACCTAAAATTGCCAAAAATTCAACTATTGGGCTATGCATTAAATCCAGCGCAAATTGATAGTGATAATGCGCCAATACACTGATTAAACTACCGATTAACAATTCACCCAAAACTGTAGGCAGTTGCCAGTATTGCAAAAACTTACTAATCATTGAACTGGCAATTAAACCAGCCAAGCCAAGTAATAAAAAATTATAATTATGAGAGGAATTGGTTTCAGCCAGAGCCATGACAGGAAAACTAATACTAGCGAGAAATAGATATAATGGCAGTTTATTTAGTTTATTCATAGCAGTAACTTTTAAAAAATAACTTAATAAGATGGGTAAACTATCCAGCATTAGCATCGTCTATAGCTACTTGCTCAAGAATTTCATTGAAACATAGGCGTAAATCCTCACTTTGAGTTAAATCAATTTCGTTCAACTCTAAACATTTTGCAAAAACCTGTTCAGGAGTTAAATCGTTTAATTCTACACCAGAAAATTCATTAGTCGCACTTAACACCCGATCAATTAATTGATGGTTAATAATTTTAACTAATTCTACCGAGCTATTTTCTACCATCTGATGCAAAATTTGAGCTAAATTAGCAATAATTTCATTACCTGTATAATTTATTTCAACCCAAATGGATTGCTGAAGTTTAACTAATTCAGCTAATTTAATTTGTAAACTAGTTAAATCACCACTTATGCGCTCTAATCTTTGAAAACAAGGAATTGGCAAATGAGAAACTATCGCCTTACGTTGTTCAAACTCAACTAAGTTAATTACTTTAGTTTGTTTAGCTTCAGCAAAACTCATTGCTAATGGTGCGCCACTGTAACACCAATGCGCTTGATTGGCAATTTGTTGTGGACTATGTAAATGCCCTAAAGCTAAATAGTCAATATCACGAGGAAAATCATTAGCACCAAATTGAGCTAAACTGCCAATGTATAACTCACGCACCCCATCATCTTTTAGCGTCTTACCACCCGTAACAAATAAGTGACCAGTTGCAATTAATGGAATATCTAGATTTAACTCTTGTCGCCGATTATTGGCTAAGTCTATTACTCGTTGATAATGTTGGCGAATTGCCTCCATAAGTAATAAGTCTTTTTGCTGGGCTGTTTCTTGTTCGGATAATTGACGAATATCTTTATCCCTCAAATAAGGAATAGCACAGACCAAGCCAATAATTTGTTGCTTGATATTTTTTAATTCAATTACTTCATCAGCTAAATTACTACTGGCATGACCAATAACATAAATATTTAATTGTTTTAACAATGCTTGTGGTGCATTTAATAAACTTGCCGAATCATGATTACCACCAATAATAATAACATTCATGCAGTTAGTGGTACTTGACACTTGACATAAAAATTTATAATATAATTCTTGAGCACGATTACTTGGTGTAGTAGTATCAAAAATATCTCCAGCTACAATTAAGGCATCAGGTTGATAAAGCTTAATTTGCTCTACTAGCCAAGTTAAAAATTGACTAAACTCCTCATAACGTTTTTTAGTATATAAATTACGCCCTAAATGCCAATCTGAAGTATGTAATAGTTTCATGAAAATATTTTCCTGTTGACTCTACCCTGCCCTAAAGCACAAGTCTTGGTTTAGCTAATTCAGTGGGTTCCTGCTTCTTCGTAGCATTTTGAATGCTAGGCATTCCATCTACTCCACAGGCTAACATGGCAAGTTCTGCCACTTTTATTTAGACTCGCATTTATCTTTATGATATAATTTATTAATCTTGGCTTTTTGCTTATACCAATTAAGGCTAAACTTAGTTTTACGAGCTAAATCCTGTATTATACTATTGCTCTATGAAAAATACAACTATAAAATCAAGCGATTACATAGCAAAAATCAAGATGTAACTGCTAGACATTGCGTATTTAATTTACATGTGCATTTGGTATTTATTACTAAATATCGCCAAAAAATTTTTACTACAGATATAGCTAAGCCACTATATAAATGACCAAGCACTCTTCAACAGTACAACGATGTTTTTGTAAAATACCTTTTTCTCCACCAACTTATTGATTAAGCAAAAATATTACTGGTAGTTTTTCAGATTTGTTATAATATTGGCTTGACTAAAAATTATATAAATGGGGAATTTAATGGCTATTTTAATTAGTGATATTGATCTTTCAATGAGCAATTTTGCTACCTTTTACCGTGGTAATTTATTTAATAATTATAGCGTAGCTAATGGCTGGAAAACTGGTGGATTTTGTGCTACCTTTAAAATTTCTGGTGGTGGTGGAAATAATGGATCAATTACTTTTAACGCTAACG
>JBDLTW010000151.1:0-2838 GCA_039805605.1 Pseudomonadota bacterium | reverse complement strand
ACTTTAATTTTGTTAACGATCTAATGGTGAATTATTAAGCTTGTTTGGAAAAATTGATTTGAGAAATAAATGTACCATATTGTTATACTAATTTTGGCTTAAATCATTTGTGGCTTGGTTGTATTTTACATAGAACAATAGTATAATATAGGTATTAATTTGCTACTAATCCATATTAACATTATAACAAATAGCGAATAATGCTTAGTTTGTTAGCGTTTGTATGACTATAGTTCTTGATCGTGCGAAACACTCCGCTGAAATATTACTAAAGCTGATTTTAGCTACACAGTTAGTTAGATGAAAACTCTTGCCAATAATGGTAAGGTGAAGTCGATTTTATCTTGAGAAATTTATGAAAAAAATTACAAATATTATAATTATTGGGCGCAATAATTCGGAACATTTATTACCACATATTATTCAGTTAGCCAAATGGTTAGAGGATCACCAATTTAAAGTATATTTAGATCAAAATTCATCTAGCGAAATAGCTAAATTAGAATTTAGTTCTGGGGTAATTGAGCAATTAATTCCCAAGATTGATTTAGCAATTATAATTGGTGGTGATGGAACTTTGCTTTCAGCGGGAAGGCAGTTAGTTAGTTATGATATTCCATTAATAGGGATTAATCAAGGTAAATTAGGCTTTATGACGGATATAGCAATTAATGATATGTTAAGTGCAATTGAGGATATATTACTAAAACATAATTATCATGAAGAACAACGGACTTTATTAAGTGCTCAAGTATTTCGTAATCAACAAAAAATTAATCATTCATTAGCTTTAAATGATATTGTGATTTCACGTGGAGCTACGGGCAGTATGATTGAATTTGAAATGAGTATTAATCATCAATTTGTGCATAGCCAAAAATCAGATGGAGTTATTTTTGCAACACCAACAGGATCAACTGCATATTCTTTGGCTGCAGGAGGGGCAATTTTACATCCTCATTCAAAGGTATTTTCAATAGTACCAATTTGCCCACAATCAATGTCAAATCGCCCAATTGTTATTAGTGAAGATGATATTATTGAATTAAAGTTGATCAAAGATAATACAACTATTTTACATTATGATGGACAAGATTATCTTAATTTGCAAATAGGCGATCAAATCATTATACAAAAGTTTAATCAACAATTACGTTTATTCCATCCAGATAATTATAACTATTACAATACACTACGAAATAAATTACATTGGGCGAAACGAGTGTCCTAAAGAAGAAAAAGGTAAGGAAGTTAAATGTTAACCAATTTGCAAATTAAAGATTTTTTATTAATTCCACAACTAGATTTAGATTTTTTTAATGGTTTGAGTGTTATTACTGGTGAAACTGGTAGCGGTAAATCAATCACAATTGATGCATTGATGTTAATTTTTGGGGCTAAAGCGAGTAATGATTTAATTAGATCTAATCAACCGATGGCATCATTAAGTGCTACTTTTTCGGTAAGTAATCCTAAAATTTTAGCATGGTTAAATGAACGACAATTTAGTGATTATAATCAACCCAATAGCATAATTTGCCGTCGGGTAATTGATCGTAATGGTCGTTCAAAAAGTTATATTAATGGTCAAACGGTAACTTTAGGCATGTTAAAAGAATTAGGCGAAATGTTACTAGATATTCATACCCAACATGCTTCTATTGCCTTGTTACGTCCTGAAGTTCAACGTAATTTATTAGATGAATTTGCTGGAATTACACCACAAGTTGAACAATTAGGCGAAAAATTTAGGCATCTTAACCAGTTAAAAAATAAATTAAATACCGCACAACAGCTTAGTCAGGATTTAGTGTTAAAACAAGAAATTTTGCAAGAGAAAATTAATAATGTAATTAATCTAAATTTAGGTCAAACAGAATGGGAAGATTTAATTCAAGAACAAAAACAATTAGCTAATGCCAATTTTACTCTTCAAGAATTAGATTTTGCATTAAATATTTTAAATGGTGAAAATAATTCATTAACTGAGTTGGCTGGGTTAATTAGTCATCGTTTAAATAAGATTAGTGATTATTTACCTAACTTTACCCAAATTAGTCAATTAACTTCTAGTTTAGAGGCTGATATTAGTGAATTAGAGCATGAATTAAATTTGGTTTCACAGCGAATTGAACCTAATCCACAGCGTTTAGCCATAATAGATCAACGGATTGATGAAATTTATAGTATCGGACGTAAATATCGTATTCGACCTGAAGATATTTTATCAACATTAAATGAATGGCAACTTAATTTACAGCAATTAAATCAAGATTTAGATATAGAAATACTTCAACAACAATTAATGCAGGCTGAACAAGAGTATTTGCATTTAGCACAAATTATTTCCTCGCAACGTCATCATAGTGCACAAATTTTAACACAAAAAGTTATGGAATTACTTCCGCAATTAGCCATCCGTGGGCAATTTAAAGTAGAAGTAACAACTAATCATAGTTCTTTGACTAGCAATGGCATTGATGCGGTTTATTATTTAGTTTCTTTTAATCAGGGCATGGGGTTACAAGCTATGCATAAGGTTGCCTCTGGTGGTGAGTTATCACGAGTTGCTTTAGCCTTATATGTGATCTTAAGCGTAAATAATCCTCCTGAATTAATTGTTTTTGATGAAATTGATGTGGGCATTGGTGGCGGAGTTGCCGAAATCGTTGGTAATTTATTAAAACAATTAGGTCAAGCAAAGCAAGTATTATGTATTACCCACCAACCACAAACCGCATGTTGTGGTGATTATCATCTATTAGTAGAAAAACATCATACGGATGATTATACCATGGCGGAGATTAGTTATCTAAATTCAGATCAACGAGTTCAGGA
>JBDLTW010000150.1:0-4590 GCA_039805605.1 Pseudomonadota bacterium | reverse complement strand
TCCGAAGGAACAGCACGTAATGCAGTAATGTATTTTGAATCAGTACCAATTTTTGCTTCACCATATTTAACATTTCCTTTGGGAGAACGTAAATCAGGTTGGTTAACCCCAAGTATTGGCGGAACTAATACTTCAGGGTTTATGTTTGCTGAACCATATTATTGGAATATGGCACCTAATTATGATATGACCATCACGCCTAAATTTTGGGCTCGTCAAGGTTTAATGCTTACAGATCAATTCCGCTATTTAACTAATGATAATTCTGGTATTATTTATACTGAACAAGTACCAGCGGCTTCAGGTGGTAATGATTCACCTAATACTGCTAATAGTTACCGTTATTATTGGAGCTTACAAGATACCTATACACCATTTAAAAATGTAACAATGGGTTATGACTATAATACGGTATCAGACAATAATTATTTTAATGATTTTGGTAATTTTTATTCAGTAACCGATAATGTAAATTTAGATCGTTCAATTTATGCCCAGTACAAACCAGATTGGGGCTTAGCTAGTATTAAATTTCAAAACTATCAAACATTATATCCATTTGGTTATACTACAACCATTCCAATTTACTCATCATATCCTGCAATTAATTTTAATGTTAATGAACAAAATTTAGCGTGGGGAAGTAAATGGAATTTGGTTAGCCAATACACCAATTTTCAAAGTCCATCAATGCAAAGTGGTCAACGAACTATTCTATATCCAAGTATTGATTATCCACTAAAATCAACATGGGGGTATGTAACACCTAAGTTTGGCTATAATTATTCTTATTACAATATGGATGATGCACCCAATACATCTGGTACTGGTGGTCAAATTGAACGAGGTATTGCTATTACCTCGGTCGATAGTGGCTTATATTTTGATCGCCCATTAAATTTAGTCGGAAACAATCTGACTCAAACTTTTGAACCTCGATTATATTATTTATATATACCTGCACAAAATCAAGCAGATATTCCATTATTTGACACGGCAAATGCTAGTTATAACGTCGATCAATTATTTAGTGAAAATCGTTTTTCTGGCTTTGATCGAATTAATATGGCTAATGATATTACTTTAGGTGGCACAACTAGAATTTTAAATGATAGCACAGGTGCAGAATTAATGAAATTTAGTGCTGGTTATCGTTATTTTATTACCCCTGAAAATAATTTTCTTTATGGTAATACTACACAAGATGCACAACTATTTTTACCTGCACCAAATTTAATTGGAGAATTAACTAATAACTGGACGGATTTATTCACGACAACTGCAACCATTCAATATGACACAACCTATGGTAATATTGACGCATGGACAGCTGGAATGAAATTTAACCCTGATGATGGCAAAGTAATCAGTTTAAATTACACTTACCAATATGATTTACCGTTATTATTTTATGCTTATACCCCAGGGCAATCTTTTAACCCAGTTACTTATTCAAATCAATATGCTGGCAATATTGGTATACAATGGCCAATTTATAATAATATCTATGCAGTTGGAAAAACTAATTATGATTTTACTTTAGGACGATGGTTAAATATTTTAAGTGGTGTTGAATATAACGGTGGTTGCTACACCGTAAGCCTAGTTTATGAACAATTCTTATTTAACTACAATCAAACGCAGAAAAATTATTTATTAAACTTCTCCTTTAAAGGAATTGGTAATGTTGGTTCAGGAAATCCAACCGATGATCTAAAATTAAATGTACCAGGTTATATGCCAGTTAATCAATTACAACAAAATCCATATCGATAGGATAACTTTATATGCTAAAACGAATTTTTTTAATTATAATTACTACTTTGACAGTCCGTTCATTTGCCCAAGGATTAGAATCAGCAAATTTAATCCGTCAAGAAAGCTCTCCAACTATAGGAGAAAGTTCAATTTTAGCTAAGCCAATAGTAGTTAATAAAATTATTGCTTACGTAAATAAGCGAATTATTACTGCAAACGAATTAGCCGTGCAAATGCAACAAGCTAGAATTAATTTAGCGCAGAAAGGTATTCCTATTGGTAATGAATCTGATTTTCGTAATCAAGTTTTAGATCAAATGGTTATGCAACAAATTCAATTAGATTTTGCCAATAAAAGTGGTATTAAAACTAGTGACAGTGAGATTAGTGACGCCATTAGCGCAAATGAACAAGCCCAACATATAACTGATGCTCAAATGCAAGAAAAATTAGCGCAAAATGGTATCAGTTATCAGCAATTCCGTCAGCAAATTGGTGATCAAATTACCATTGAAAAATTTAAACAACGAGAAGTTGATGGGCGTATTGTAATTAATGATGATGAAATTAATCGCATTTTAAATAGTGAAACCTATAAAAATAAAATTGATTATCATTTATCTGATATTATGTTAGCTTTTCCCGAACAAGCAACTCAAGATCTAATTAATCAAAAACAACAATTAGCCGATCAAGTCTACACGTTATTAAAACAAGGTAAACCTTTTGAACAGTTATCCATTAAATATTCTTCGGCTCCTAATGCTTTAAATGGTGGAGACTTAGGTTGGAAAAGTAACACTACCTTACCACCATTAATTCTTGCACAAATTAGCAAATTAAAAACAGGAGAAGTTTCACCAGTAATTAAATTACCTATGGGATTTTTCATTTTTAAATTAAATGGCATTAAACAACATGGTTCACCTCAAATAGTTACTCAATATCATGTCCGTCATATTTTAATTAAAGTTAATGAATTAACTGGTGATGATGAGGCACAGCATAAGATTATTGAACTACGCAATAAAATTATTCAATATGCAAATAATCCGCAACAAGAAAGTGCAGAATTTGTTAATCTAGCTAAACAATACTCCGAAGATGCTAGTTCAATTAAAGGTGGTGACATTGGTTGGGTTAGTAAAGGTGATACCGTGCCTAAATTTGAACAAACTGTTTTCACAACACCAATTGGTCAGATTAGTCAACCAATTCGCACACCATTTGGTTGGCATATTTTAGAAGTATTAGAAACTAAAGAAACCAATTTAGCTAATGCTAAAGAAAAAGCTGAAATAAGACAGGGGTTACGCGATTCCAAAGCGCAAATGCTATATGTTGAATGGATTAGAAATCTACGGGAATTAGCTTATGTTAAAATCAATAATCAATAATTCACAGTTACCATTAATTTGTGTAACCAGTGGTGAACCTGCAGGAATTGGTCCAGAGATTTGTTTAGATTTACTTACCAGTAGTTATAACCGTGATTATCGCTTGTTGCTAATTGGCGATAGTAAATTATTTATTGAACGTGCGCAATTAGTTGGCAAAAAAATTGCCATTAATTTAATTAATGATCTTAATCAAGAGTTTTCACCTGAGCATTTAAATGTTTGGCAAATTGATTGTCCACAACGTGATTGTTTAGCTAAACCACAACTAATTAATGCTAATTATGTATTGGCTATATTAGATTGTGCCATAAATTTTTGTCAGCAACAATTAACTCAACTTATTGTTACCGCACCAATTAATAAAGACATAATTAATCAGGCGGGAATTAAATTTAGTGGACATACAGAATATTTTGCTGAAAAATTTGCGATTAATAAAGTCGTTATGATGTTAAGTAATCCACAATTAAAAGTTGCCTTATTAACCACACATTTGCCGTTAAAAGAAGTTGTTAATCATGTAACTAGTATTAATTTAGAACAAACTTTACAAATTATTCACCATTCATTTGCCAAATATTTTAATATTAGCAAACCAAGAATTGCCGTGTGTGGACTAAATCCTCATGCTGGAGAAAATGGTTATTTAGGTCGTGAAGAATTAGAAATTATTAATCCATTAATTCAGACATGGCAACAACGAGGTTACTTGGTTTCTGGTTGTTATCCTGCGGATACTATTTTTAATCAAGCACACAATTTTGATATAATTTTAGCTATGTATCATGATCAAGGATTACCAATAGTAAAATTTTCTGATTTTGAACAAGGGGTAAATACTACCTTAGGTTTACCCATTATTCGCACTTCAGTCGATCATGGAACGGCTCTAAACTTAGCGGGTAAGGGATTAGCAAGTAGTGCTAGTTTATTAGCGGCTTTAAAGTTAGGGACTAGTTGTTATGCCCAACAAACATAATTTAATCTTATTGGTTCTAATTGGAATTGCTAGTGGTATGATTCCGTTGTTAATGGGATCAACCTTATTTGTCTGGTTAAAAGAAAATGGTTTAAATATCCAAACTATTGGGCTATACAGTTTAACTAATTTACCTATTGCCTTTTCATTTGCCTTATCTGCTGGATTAGAATATTGTTCATATAAAAAATATTTTAGTTATAAATGGATAATGATTATTGCGTTGCTAATAGCAAGTAGTGCAATTTTTTATCTACCTCAGGCTATCCACAGACCTTATCTTTTAGCTCTAAATTGTGTTATTCTTAGCCTAGCAGCTAGTATAGTGCGAATAATTATGTTAGCCTTACAAAAAATTTTATTCCCACAACACTATCTAGTATGGATAATTAATTTATCGACCATCAGCTATAAATTGGGAATTATTTTAGGTGGTAGTTTAGCATTATTCTT
>JBDLTW010000149.1:0-15789 GCA_039805605.1 Pseudomonadota bacterium | reverse complement strand
AGAGATTGCGATGGAGCATTGTTTAGGTATGACATGTGATCCTATCCAAGGACTAGTGCAAATACCATGTATTGAGCGTAATGGTATAGCCGCTAGTAAAGCAATTGATATTGCTAAATTAGCTTTATTAGAAGATGAGCCAGGTAAGGTAAGTTTGGATGCAGTAATTCATACCATGTTGCAAACTGGGCATGATATGAGTTCTAAATATAAGGAAACTGCGCTTGCTGGATTGGCTGTTAACGTAGTAAATTGTTAGGTGTATATATATTTTTAAAAAATAATAAAAAAAACTTGGCAAAAATTTTTATCTTATGTTATAATAATTACCTCTTACAGTGTAAAAGTTGTAAGTTAGTTTCATTTTTAATTCCTCAAAATACCTTATGATTTTAGTTCGTAAGGTATTCTCAATTTTATCTTGGCAATTTCTTGCAAATTAATCTAAATTTTCGTCTTTCTTAAATTTTTCAGATGTATTATAGACTATTAATTTGATATTTATTTTAAATAATTGAATTTAAGTATAATTAATTGATGCAATAGTAGAGATTAGTTAATTTAATTATGATTGGCTTTGGTTTGGCCAATTATTATGATATGTCTCTTCGGTAAATAATAAATTCTATTTTTGGCTAGTTAGTTTATTTTTTATTGTTTAAATCAATTAGAAATAAACAATATTAGCGCAATTAGGCTAATTATGTTATACTAACGTTAATATTGATAATCAAGTATATATACTTTAATCTGAATATTTTCGATTAAATTATAAAATTTATGTAATTTATTTTATGTGTAATCTTTAATAAGGAAGTTGAGTTTTGAAAAAATTAAATCTTACTATATTAATGAGCATAATTGCATTTCCAGTTTTTGCTAATCAAACAACCAGCATAGATAACCACGAGCGTTTTATTAGTGGAACAATGAATCAAGTTGATTGTGTGACTGATAGCCAAACAAAATTAATGCTTATTAAAGCTCCTACTTCCACTAAATATACTTGGCAAGATGCTAATAAATATGTAAAAACATTAACAACTTGTGGTTTTAAAGATTGGCGACTACCAACTCGTGAAGAACAAATTGCGCTACAAACGGATATTGGTAATTATGCCGCGTTTGCATGGTTTAATACTCATGGTTTTAGTAATATTCAAACTGATTTTTATTGGTCTAGTGAAACCTATGCTCCACAGCCTAAAGATGCTTGGGGGATTTACATGTATAGTAGTAAAGTATATAATGAGGTAAAAACAGGCTTAAATTATGTGTGGGCAGTTCGTTCAACTAAGTAAAAATATAATTAAATTTTCTAGGGGTGTTCTGTAATGAAAATTTTTCGATTAGTGGTTTCCAGCTGTATTTTATTTGGTTTAGTAGCTTGTTCTACTCAAGATGCAACCAGAGTTTCTGATAATTTAACTGCTCCGTATCTAACTGATAGTGATAATCAACGTAATGATGATATTGCTTTGGAAAATCGATTAGAGCGTGAATTAAATAAATTAAACTCACATAATAAAATTAAATTAGTTGTTACAAATTCTAATGTTTTATTAGTTGGTCAGGTTGTTACTGAAGAGCAAAAATCTTCTATTCAACATTTAATTGAAGAGATGCCTAATGTTAAACAAATATTTAATTATTTAACGGTAACTATTAACCCTAAATTAAATGAAAATAATTCGATTAATAAACAAGCAATTCATAGAGTTAATATGCAAAATGATATAATTGCTAAAAATCTAAAAATTATTACGGTAGATAATATAGTTTATATTATGGGAAGTAATGTTGGTAATTTGACCTCCTTAGATTTAGCTGTTAATGGTATTTATTCAATTCATGACGTAAAAAAAGTTGTTAATTTGGAACAAAAAGGGCATTTAGATTACGTTAGCCAATAAGAATTATACATTGATTTTTGTTTAACCTGCTGTAAAATTTAGCTTTTTATGGCAGGTTCGTAATAATTAAGAGTTTATTTTTAACAAAATTAAAAAAATAGTTGACAAACTTAGTATAGATAAGATATAATCATTACCTAATCAATCGCGGGGTGGAGCAGCTTGGTAGCTCGTCGGGCTCATAACCCGAAGGTCGTTGGTTCAAATCCAGCCCCCGCAACCATTTATCTCATCCGTTAATTCTAGCAAATATTTCCAATAATCATATTCATAGTATTTTAAATTTATTTACTTAGCAAAAAAGCTCCGTAAGCATTTGCAACTAGCGTTGCTGTAAGTCATAAAGATTACGTACGTTATTATCGCTTATTCACTATGTCCGTAAAACACCTCCTTAGAGGATATAATGCGTTATATTTTGGGTGGTTTTTGTTAGCCAAATATGTAAATCACTTGATTTTGTAGTTGTATTTTTCATAAGCCAATAGTATAATACAGGTATCATGATTAAATTAAGCAAGTAAAACAAGACAAGCAACTCAAATCTTACAAATTTAGATTGATTGTAGCTAATAGCGGATATAGAGTGTTAACTAACTAAAATAGTTGGTTTTGTCGATTTGTCTGGAATAAAGCTTTAGCCTGGGTAAAACAAGATGCTGAAGGTTACTGTATAATCTTGGAAATATCTAAAATGAATGGTGGAGATGGTGAAGGTATAATCACCTTGTTTAAATTCAATTCATACGATTAACTATCTGTATTAACTACTATGTGGAAATAACAATCCGATACTGGATTTCTTAAGTATATTCTAAATCATTGCAAATAGAGGAACTTGGTTAAGCTGTTGCAGAGGCTAATAATGGCAAAACCAATCCCAAACGCTATCTTCTATTTAATAAGCGTGGTGTAAAATATATTTATGATGCGGAAAATGGGTATGTTTTTATTCTAAAAGTATGTATTTTAAGATCCTCAATAGTTTTTGTGCTAGTGCTTAAGTATAAAGAAGCTTCATGTTGTAACTGGTGCATCTTAGAAAAATAAATTTTAAGGGAGAAGAATAATGCAACGTAAATATTTATTAGCTGGAATAATTTTATCTAGCGGATTATCTACTAGTGTATTTGCTGGTGATAGTTTATTAACTAAGTTAGGTGCAATGTTTGGTAATAATAGTTCACCAGCACCAACTGTAATTAAGTCTGCAGGTACTATTGAGGTAGCATTTAGCCCCAATAATGGCGTAACAAAAACAGTAATTAAAGCAATAGGTGAAGCACAACAAGTTATTTTAGTTTCTGCGTATAGTTTTACCTCTAGCGATATTGCTAATGCTTTATTAGTTGCTAAAAAGCGTGGTGTAGATGTGAAACTTATTTTAGATAAAAGCCAAGTTAGCCAAAAATATTCATCAAGTACTTTTTTTGCTAATCAAGGTTTTGATATGCGTATTGATGTTAAGCATGCAATTTATCATGACAAAGTAATGATTATTGATAATAAAACAGTAATTACGGGATCTTTTAATTTCACTAAAGCAGCCGAAGCTAAAAATGCAGAAAATTTATTAGTATTACGTGATAATCCTCAATTAGCTAAATTATATACTCAGGATTGGTGGTATAATTGGCAATTAGCTTTACCACGTGATGAATTTATTAAACGTAAAATAAAGACATCAACAAATAATGAATAGTTATAATCGTTATCAACTTAGTCCAGCGGAACAAAATTTAACCAATCAATTAAAACAAATTATTATTCATGAAATTGAGAACTCTAATATGGGGGTAATTTCATTTGCTCGATATATGGAATTAGCTTTATACTATCCTCAACTTGGTTATTATAGCAATGGTTTATTTAAGTTTGGTAAAGAAGGTGATTTTATTACCGCACCATTAGTCTCCAATGTATTTGGTCATTTAATTGCTCACCAATTGCAGGAGTTATTTTGTCATCAAGTAGCACCAATTATTTTAGAGTTTGGCGCAGGTAATGGTAAATTATGTTGCGATATTTTAGCTAGTCTTGGTGATACAATTGAGAACTACTATATCTTGGAATTGAGTGCTAATTTGCAACTGTGGCAGTCTGAATTATTAGCTAGCAAAGTTCCCCAATATGCGCACAAAGTAGTTTGGTTAGACAAATTACCAGATAACTTTAATGGTGTTATTTTAGCTAATGAAGTACTTGATGCTCAACCATGTAATTTAATACAATTTACTAATGATGCTAATTTGGTTGAAATGGGAGTAAAAGTTACAAGTAATCAGAAGTTAGCTTGTGAGCCTTTTTCTAGTAATACTAAAGCTGTAGAACATCTCCGTAATTTTGGATTGAAATATTCAAATTATACTAGTGAAGTTAATTTACGTAGTCTTGGATTTATTAATAGTTTAGCAGATTGTTTATCTAGTGGTGCGGTGTTATTAATTGATTATGGTTATGGAGCTTCGGAATATTATCATCCTGAGCGTAGTAATGGTACTCTGCGTGGTTTTTTTCGGCATAATTTGATTGATGATGTATTGCTTTATCCTGGTTTGTGTGATATTACTGCTAGTGTAGAATGGAGTAGCTTAGTTAATCAAGCTGAAAAAGTTAACTTAGATTTAGTTGGTTATACCAATCAGGCTAATTTTTTAATCAATTGCGGTTTAACTAGTCTATTAGAACAAGCCCAAGCTAATTTACCAGAAGAACAATATTTAATTTTAACTAAGCAGATCAATCAATTAATTGCTCCCAATATTATGGGGGAAGCATTTAAAGTTTGTGGCTTGAGTAAAAATTTAAAATTTACCAACTGGTTAGGATTTAGTCATGGTGATCGTAGTTATGCTTTGACTTAATTTAGTCAGCTTGTTTAATTTATATAGTAAATTAAATACGCAATGTCTAGCAGTTCTAATGTCTTGTCTTCAACCGTGTAAATTGCTTGATTTTTTAGTTGTATTTTTTATAGAGCAATAGTATAATATAGTCATCATGGTTAAATCAAGCATAAAACATAAAGGTTACAAGTTTAGACTAATTGATAACTAACGATATAGCTCATCAATTAAATAAAATGGTTGGCTATTGTCGCTTAGTCTAGAACTAAAGCTTTATCCTTGGTAAAACAAGATGATGAAAATTACCGCACCATGCTACAAATGGCTAAAATGAATGGTGGAGATGGTGAAGGCAATAATTAGTCCATTGTTTAAGTTCAATCCCTACCAGCAACTATCTGCATTACTTACTACATGGAAACAAAAACCTGATATAGATTTTCTTAACTAGGAGTATTCTAAATCGTTGCAAATAGTATTATTAGAAAAACTTGGTTAAGCAATTGTCTATGCTAAAAGTAAAAGTAATCCTAAGCTTTACTCTGTTTAAAAACGTGGAGTAAAAGATAGCTTTAGTTGTGATGATGCTCTTAACATAAAAAACATAACTAAACAGTTAAAGGCAATGTTGATATACATGGTAAAAAGGTAAAACAAAAATCTGAAATGAATAAAGTTAAGCTTGGGGTAGATGTTTAAATAGTTGCCTATAAGCTCAAATATAAGAAGTATGGCACATGATTAATTAAAGTTAATCCACAATATACCTCACAAAAATGTTCAAATTGTGGAATATCAATGAATGTAGACCTAAATGCCTGTTTAAATATAAAAGCTACAAGACTTGCTGTATTCTCCTATGGAGTAGAGAATGCCAAGTGTTCAAAACGCTAGGCAACAGGAAGAACCGACGGCGTTCTAAACCAAGAGGTTTTTGGCTTAGTAACGTAGAAGTCAATTAAATTGAGTAAATGAAGATAAAATAAATAATGCATGAATTCAAATGGAATAAAAATAATGTTAAAATCACAGTTTATTGATCAGTTAGCCCAGCAAATGGCTGGATTTGCAAAAATAAATCCTCTACACGATTTAGAGCATAATTTTAAAGCTATTTTACAAGCAAGTTTAAGTAAATTAGATTTAGTTAGTCGTGAAGAGTTTGATATTCAACAAAAAATATTATTAGATACTCGCCATAAATTAGATGAACTCACACAAATGGTAAATGATTTTTAGCAAAAATCACAATAATGAGTATTGCTAAACTTTATTCACGAGCATTAAGTGGTATGCAAGCCCCACAAATTGTTGTTGAGGTGCATGTTGCAGGAGGATTACCCAGCTTTTCAATTGTAGGATTGCCTGATACGGAAATAAAAGAAAGCCGAGATCGTATTCGTTCCGCAATTCAAAATTCTGGTTTTGAGTTTCCCGCTCGTAGAATTACTGTTAATTTGGCACCCGCTGACTTACCCAAAGATTCTAGTCGCTATGATTTGCCAATTGCATTGGGGATTTTATTAGCTAGTAATTTAGTAAAAACACAATTAGATTTAGAGCAGATTGAATTTGCTGGGGAGTTAGCCTTAGATGGTAATTTACGCCCAATTAAAGGAGCTTTGGCAATTGCATTTGGAATTAGTCAAGCTAAACGTGAATTAATTTTACCAATTTCTAGTGCTCAAGAAGCCAGTGTTGTTGGCGATATTGTTTTACGTGGTGCTAAGTCTTTATCTAATGTTGTAGATCATTTGAATAATAAATTTGAATTAGCTCAAGTTGCCTTAGTGGAACAAGAATTATTTACTAATTTAGATAGTATTGAAGATTTTCAACAAGTTAAAGGTCAGTTTGGCACTAAGAAAGCTTTAGAAATTGCTGCAGCTGGACGTCATTCATTATTAATGATCGGTAGCCCTGGTTGTGGTAAATCAATGTTAGCTCAAAGAATTAGTGGAATTTTACCCTTATTAACTCAAGAACAGGCTATTACAACTGCTTCAATTTACTCTTTAAGTACGAAGGGTTTTAATCCAAGTCAATGGCAGCAACCACCAATTCGCAATCCTCATCATAGTACATCGCATATTGCAATTGTTGGCGGAGGAAGTAATCCTCGTCCTGGTGAGATTAGTTTAGCTCATAATGGGATCTTATTTCTAGACGAATTACCAGAATTTGATCGAAAAGTTCTTGAGGCTTTACGTGAACCACTGGAAACTAAAATGATTAATATTTCACGAGCTAATCATCAAGTGTCATATCCTGCGGATTTTCAACTAATTGCTGCGATGAACCCTTGTCCATGTGGTTATTCTAATCATAAAACACAGCCATGTAAGTGTTCAATTGAACAAATAAATCGTTATCGGAATAAAATATCTGGGCCATTGTTAGACAGAATTGATATTGTTGTTGAAGTACCATCATTAACACCTCATGAGTTACAAGGTTTACCTAGTGGTGAAGCATCGTCAGTAATTCGCCAGAGAGTTATTCAAGCTCGAGAAATACAGTTATCTCGTCAACACAAATTAAATTATCAATTAAATAATGATGAAATTGAGCAGTATTGCCAACTAGAAACAAATGCTAAAACATTGATGCAACAAATAATTGATAAATATTGTTTATCAGCCAGAGGGTATTATCGCCAATTAAAACTTGCTCGAACTATTGCTGATTTAGATCAGGCACAAACAATTACAGCTAAGCATTTATCCTTAGCTATTCAATATAAACAAATTATTTAAGTATTCCGTAGAAAGACGCTAAAGTGAAATTTATAATTGGATTATTATTAGGAATTGCTATTGCAGGGGGCGTTGCATATTATTTAAATAAAATGCCTACCCCATTTGTTGATAAACAAATCACTAGTGCTAATGCAAATAATTTACCATCGGCATCAGCTCCATTGGTTTTAGCTCCAGGTGTAAATAAATTACAAACTGCTAGTTCAGCACCATTAAATAACAATAATACGGTGGCTTCGGCTCCTAGCCATGCCGTAGCATCAGCACCAAATTATGATTTTTATGATGTATTACAAGGGAACAAAAATCTGGCAACTAAACCTAATGCTTCTGCAGTAGTAGAGAATGTTGAACATGGATATTTTGTGCAGGTAGGAGCATTTAGTGATCAAAATTTAGCTAATGATATGAAAGCAAGATTAGCTTTATTAGGAATTAATGCTAAAATAAAATCCTTGCAACAAAAAAATAAAGTAATTAATCGTGTAATTGTTGGACCATTTAATTTGTACGATGATGCACAAGATATAGTTAAACAATTACAACAACAACAAATTTCTGCTACTATTATTAACCAGTAAATTTAAATCTTCAATGAAAGGATAATCATGAAAAAAATAATATTTACCTTAGTTGCTTCATTAGCACTAGGAACTACATTTGCTCAAACCAATGGTCTACAAGCTGGAGTTGATTATACCGTTATTTCAGGAACAATTAGTAAACCATTACCAACTAAACCAGGAAAAGTTAATGTAACTGAATTTTATTCATATGCATGTATTCATTGTTCATTACTAGAGCCATTATTAGATCAATGGTATGCAACTGCGCAAAATGTTGATTTTAATCGTATCCAAGTAGTTTGGGAAAATAATTTTGTTGGTTATGCTAAAATTAGTGCAACATCTCAGGCGTTAAATTTGGGAGCACGTTTTAATCAACAAGTATTTAATGCAACTATGCAACAACGTAAAAATTTAGAAGATCCGAAACAATTACAAGCATTTTTAACGGCAAATAAAACAATTGTTGATCCAAGTAAATTCATGCAAACATATAATTCTTTTACAATTAGTACCAAGCCTCAGGAATATGCACAATATACTCAGGCATATAATATTACTGGTACCCCAACTTTTATTATTGGTAATAAATATATAACTAAACCTGCAACTCCAGAACGTTTAATTACAGTTATTCAAGGTTTAGTAAATAAAGTAAAACAAGAACAAAAAATTAAATAATAGGAGATATCGAGAATGGATTTTGAATTAGCGCGTTTTAATATGGTAGAACAACAAATTCGTCCATGGAATTTATTTGATGAAAATATTTTAAACTTACTTCACACCTTAAAGCGTGAGAATTTTGTAACTACAGAGTTGCGTAATTTAGCTCTTTCTGATGTTGAATTACCATTACCTGGTGGATTGCATATGTTATTTCCACGTATAGAAGCGCGTCTATTACAAGAGCTACAGCTAAAAAAAACTGATAAAGTTTTACAAATTGGTACTGGTAGTGGCTACGTTACTGCATTATTAGCTAAATTAACTGATTTTGTTTATAGTATTGAAATTAATTCACAAAATTATCAATTTGCAGTAAATAATTTAGCAAATGCAGGGATTAAGAATATTAGCTTAATTGAGGGTGATGGTAGTAAAGGTTTAGCAACAAAACAACCATTTGATAAAATTTTTATTGGAGCTAGTGTTGGTACGGTTAGTCAAGAAATCAAGCAACAATTAAAAATTGGTGGACGGTTGGTGGCAATTGAAGGTACTGCACCAATTATGCATGCGGTAGTTGTGACGCGAATTAGTGAACATGAGTTTCAGCATCAACAGCTATTTGAAACTAAACTTGAAGCACTAATTAACTATAGTGAAGTAACTAATTTTTCATTATAATTATTATAAAAGGAAATATTAATGGGTAGTAATAACGATAAAGCTAAAGCTTTACAGATGGCTCTTGCTCAAATTGAAAAACAATTTGGCAAAGGTTCGATTATGCGCATGGATGAAACAAATACTGCTCATGATCTTCAAGTAGTATCTACAGGTTCATTGGGCTTAGATTTAGCCTTGGGAATTGGTGGTTTACCACGTGGACGTGTTGTTGAAATTTTTGGTCCTGAATCATCAGGAAAAACTACACTATGTTTACATATCGTTGCTGAAATGCAAAAACTAGGTGGAACTTGTGCTTATATAGATGCAGAAAATGCTTTAGATCCAATTTATGCCCGTAAATTAGGTGTTAAAGTTGATGAGATGCTAATTTCTCAACCAGATACAGCTGAACAAGCCCTTGAAATTACGGATATGTTAGTACGAAGTGGTGGTGTTGATGTAATTGTGATTGATTCAGTTGCAGCTTTAACTCCTCGTGCTGAATTAGAAGGTGAGATGGGCGAAAGCCATATGGGTTTACAAGCACGATTAATGTCACAAGCATTGCGTAAATTAACGGGTAATATAAACCGTACTAATACCTTAGTAATTTTTATTAATCAAATTCGCATGAAAATTGGTGTTATGTTTGGTTCACCAGAAACAACTACAGGTGGAAATGCCTTAAAATTCTATGCTTCAATTCGTTTAGATATTCGTCGTACTGGGAATATCAAAAAAGGTGAAGATTTAATTGGCAGTGATACTCGAGTTAAAGTTGTTAAAAATAAGGTATCACCTCCATTTAAACAAGCTGATTTCCAAATTATGTATGGTGAAGGAATTTCCCGTTTAGGTGAAGTCATAGATTTAGGCGTGACCAATAATATTGTTGAGAAGTCAGGCTCTTGGTATAGCTACAATGGGCAGAAAATAGGTCAAGGTCGTGATAATGTACGTGAGTTTCTTAAAGATAATTTACACTTAGCCATTGAAATTGAGGCTAAAATCCGAGCTTTATCATCTAATGCGGTGGCTGAAGTACCACATGATGAACGTGAAATTGATGCTAGTACTAATGCTGATGGACTAGCTGAATAATTTTTATTCGGCTTGTTTTGGGTCTAAGGGGAAAATATTTGATACCCCTTAGATATTTTGGCTAATTTATTACTGTAAAAAATTTAGTATATTATGACAAAACCACTTAATTTGCGCCAAAAAGCTTTAGATTTAATTTCTCGTGCTGAATATTCTTCGCTTGAACTTAAACAAAAGCTCAGTCGTTATAGCGATGATGAACAACAAATTGAACAAATAGTTACACAATTTATTGAACAGAATTTGCTTAATGATGCACGTTATATTGAAAATTTTGCTTACTTTAAAGGGCGTAAATATGGTCAGCAGAAAATCAGATATTTACTTCAACAAAAGATTGCCGATGCTAACTTAATTCAAGAGCATTATCAACCAGATAGCCAACAAGAGTTTGATACTGCTAAACAACTATGGCTACGTAAATTTCATGGACAATTAGCTACAACACCGCAAGAAAAAAATAAGCAAATTCGTTTTTTATTAAGTCGTGGATTTAGTTGGGAGGTAGTTTTAAAGGTTATCGTCGCAGATGCTACTAATAGTATCGATTAAGTATTAATAGCTCTGGTAATAATGATTATTATTGTTGAATTAATTCAATTTTATAACCGTCAGGATCTTCAACAAAAGCAATGACTGTTGTACCATGTTTCATTGGTCCAGGTTCGCGGACTACTTTACCACCATATTGCTTAGCAATTGCACAGGCTTGATAAATATCATCACAGGCTAAAGCAATATGACCAAAAGCTGTTCCCTGCTCATATTTATCTATTCCGTAATTATAGGTTAATTCAATAACACTATGATCTTTTTCATTACCATAGCCAAGAAAAGCTAAAGTAAATTTACCCTCTGGATAGTCCTGTTGACGTAATAATTGCATAGCAAAAGCTTGAGAATAAAAATCAATACTTTGTTGTAAATTACCAACCCTTAGCATAGTATGTAAAATTCGCATATCATATTTCCTTAAAAATTATATTGAACTCCTAAATTAACCACATTGATTGCACCACTCATTGTACTAACTAATGGAATAAGAGCATAATCTTCTAAATTAATAGCAAAATGACGACTCAAATTAAAACTTCCTCCTAAACCTAGTAACGACGTGGTATATACTGAATGATAATCATTGGTTAAAAACCAGCTAGGAGCAGTAGTTGGTGCAGTTCCACCCCATCCATCAAGACCTATACCTAAACCTGCTCGAGTATACAGACTAAAAATACTTGATGTTGGAATAGTTATTTTAGCCGCTAAATCAAAAATATTGGTAGTGGTAGTAATATCATTATATTGGTGATTAGCTAGTAAATTATAACCAGCTTCTAGAGCAAAATATTGGTTAAAGTTGTAGCCTAAATTAGCTGATCCAGTCCATGACCCTGTGGGTAAATTAAGTAAGGTTGCCCAACCAGTATTTATATTAAAATAGACAGGTGAAACTGAAGCAGTAGAATTATTCTCAAGAGCATGTGAAGTGGCAACAATTGAGATTAAACTTAAACTTAAAGCTATTTTTTTCATAAAATAAATTTCCAGCAAATTCATTTGAGGCAATGCTAATATCATTTAATTATAACTTAATTAAAAGTAGCATTTACCTCAAAATTAAAGTAGATTAATTACTTAGCAAAATTTTGACTAACAAATTCCCAATTTACTAAATTCCAAAAGGCTTCCATGTAATTAGGGCGACTATTACGATAATCGATATAATAAGCATGTTCCCATACATCACAAGTTAATAATGGTGTATTGATACTAGTTAATGGTGTTGCAGCGTTTGAAGTTGAAACTAATTCTAAACTACCTTCTGGAGTTTTAACTAACCAGCCCCAACCAGAACCAAATGTTCCAACGCAGGTAGCCGTAAATTGTTTTTTAAATTCAGCAAAGCTACCAAATTTCTGTTCAATAGCATCTTTTAATGCACCAGTAGGCTCATTACCACCTTTTGGTGATAAACAATGCCAATAGAAAGTATGATTCCATACTTGAGCCGCATTATTAAAAATACCACCGCTTGATTGTTTAACTATTTCCTTTAAACTTAATTCAGCAAATTGAGTGTCTTTAATTAAGTTATTTAAGTTAGTTACATAGGTTTGATGATGTTTGCCATAATGAAATTCTAGAGTTTCTTTAGAAATGTGTGGAGCTAATTCATCTAAAGCATAGGGCAATTGTGGTAAAGTATGTTCCATAAAAATTTCCTTATAAACAATTTAAATATGGTTTATTATATCCAGCCTAGTTTATTGGGCTAGTTGCTCGAATAGTTAAGCAATTCTATGATCGTTAATTGCAAGGCGATAGTTTACCACGTTAGAAGGTTTTTGCAAAATATTTCCTGACTAAAGGTAAAAATATACTGCAAAAAACTACCGTAAAATTAGATTTTCTGTTACAATCATGGCTTGGAAATCAATTGGGCAATCGCGCTTATTAATAATAATAGTCGAGGAAAGTCCGGACACCTCAGGATAAAAGTGCTGGGTAACTCCCAGAG
Source organism: Pseudomonadota bacterium (assembly GCA_039805605.1). Lineage (GTDB taxonomy): Bacteria > Pseudomonadota > Gammaproteobacteria > Burkholderiales > UBA11063 > Aquella. Next base: position 2,751 of record JBDLTW010000149.1, on the reverse strand, counting down.
GTTAAGTAATTGGCTATGGAAAGTGGCACAGAAAAGATACCGCTAAAATTTATATTTTAGTAAGGGTGAAAAGGTGCGGTAAGAGCGCACCGCGCATTTAGTGATAAATGTGGCAGGCAAAACCCCACTTGGTGCAAGACCAAATAGGCGTTACTCGTAATTATCCTGTACATTTAGTAACGCGGGTAGGTTGCTTGAGCTAATGGGAAACTATTAGCCTAGATGAATGATTGCCTCGAGAAATTTTTCTTTAGACAGAATCCGGCTTACAAATTGATTTCCATTATTCTTTTTTCTTCTATAGGTATACTATCCATGACTGATCAACATCTAATTGAACAAGCACTTAGCTCTAGTCAAATTTTTCAAGGTAAATTTATTCAAGCTTATCGTGATGAAGTGCAATTACCTAATGGTAAAATAGCTTGGCGTGAATATATTAAGCATCCTGGTGCAGTTGCGATTCTTGCTTTAGATGAACAAAATAATTTAATTATGGAACGTCAATACCGTCACCCTGTGCAACGAGTTATTTATGAAATCCCCGCAGGTAAATTAGATCCTCATGAAAGTGAATTAAGTTGTGGACAACGTGAATTGCTTGAAGAAACTGGTTATCAAGCAGGACAATGGATTTTACTTGGGGAATGTTTACCGTGTGTTGGTTATTCTGATGAACGGATTGTTTATTATTTAGCCCAAGATTTAGTTTATACTGAACAGCAATTAGATGATGGCGAATTTTTGGAGGTTGTTAAACAGCCATTTAGCCAAATTTTAGAACTAGCTTATACTGGTCAAATTGTTGATAGTAAAAGCTTAGCAGGGATTATTTTATTACAAGGTTATCTATTACGCAATGTTTAGTTGCTTAAGCCTTAGCTTAGGAATTATTGTTGCACAATTGCTTAATTTAACTAATCTACATGCTGTAGTTTTACTAGTAGTAAGCTTAATTAGCTACATGATCCTGAATTATCGATTACGCAGTTTAAGCAATCTTAAATTATATCATTATAGCATATTATGGTTAAGTTTAATCTTACTGGGTTTAGCTTATTCAAGTTTACGAATTAATCAGCGAATGAGTAATTTATTAGAACAATCAATTAGCCATTTTTATGTTGATGGACATTTAATTTCTCCAATCCAAACTCCAGCTAGTTATAATCAAGTAATTATAAAAATTGATTCAGGTAGCTTTACTGGACGTAATTTAAAACTTTACTTTCCACCAAATGTTCATTTAGATCCACAATATAATTATCAATTTTTATTAAATTTACATCCACTTAAATTAGCACATAATGTAGCTGGTTTTGATTACCAACAATATTTAATTAGTCAAAATATTACAGCAACAGCAAATTTAATTGCTCCACCACAAATTATTGCTCGTAATTATAGTTTAGCAGCTTTGATCAATCAGCAACGAATTAGTTTAATTAATTATCTACAACAGGTATTAACTGGTCAGCAATATGCTGGTTTAATTATTGCTTTAGTTACTGGGTATCAAAATTTAATTCCTGATGCTCAATGGCAAGTTTTTCGGAACAGTGGGATTACTCATATTGTTAGTATTTCAGGTTTGCATATTACTTTAGTTGCAGCAATAGTTGTATTTATTTTAAATTTTATTTTATTACGCTTACCCCCGACGCGTATTCCACGACAAATTATTTTAGCATGGTGTGGTGTTAGTGTAGCATTAGCCTATTCGTTATTGGCAGGTTTTTCAATTCCAACTCAACGTACGTTTTTTCAACTTTTAGTAATGGCATATTTATTAAGTAGACGTCATTATTTAAGTTTATTACATAAATTAGCTATAACCTTAGTTTTGGTTTTAGTTTTAGATCCATGGGCTAGTTTAAGCATTGGTTTTTGGTTTTCATTTACCATTGTTGCTACTATTTTTGCTTGTATGTCAAGTTATCAGCAGTTTAATTATTCTAAATTTAAATTATGGTTACGGCTAAATTTTTTTATTACTGTGGTTGGTTTTCCCTTAAGTTTATATTTATTTGCTAGTTTTCCATTGATTTCAGTGGTGGCAAATTTATGGGCAATTCCATTAATTGGTGATTTATTTACGCCATTTTTGGTAATTAGTAGTTTGTTACATCTTACATGGTTGATTAAATTAGCTAGTTTTAGTTTAGATTATTTACTTATGCCTATAGAATATTTAGCTCAATTTAATCAGTATTGGCAAGGTTCACCAAGTCTAAGCACTATTTTATTATCTTATTTAGGAATAGTGTTATTACTATTACCTCAGTCATTTAAAGCAAAAAATATTTTAGGATTTGCCTTATTTGGTAGTTTATTTATGTTAGATTTAAGTAACCGACCTAATTATGGTAGCTTCAGAATAATTAATTTCACCAATCCGCAAAGTGGAATTAGTCTAATTCAAACCAAACGGTATAATATCGTAGTTAGTGCTAGTTCTTCAGAAAGTGCCAGTTTAATTGGTTTAAAAACCACCTTGTTACCTTATTTATTAAAGCAACATCAGACTCAAATTGATTATGTGATTAGTAATTATGCTAATGAAAGCCAAATTCAAGAACTATTATTGCAATCGCAAATTAAACTTATTAATTTAAAGAGTAAACAGCAATTAGCCCAAGAGTTAGATGGAGTTAGTTTAAATTATCAGTGGCATCAACATGATTTTGCCTTAATTATGCGTGATCATGCTCAACAACTAAGCTATTTAGGCACAGGTTATGCTCCAACAAA
>JBDLTW010000148.1:0-9005 GCA_039805605.1 Pseudomonadota bacterium | reverse complement strand
CAATAAAAATTTTTTTAACTTTAGATGCAGAGATGTTTAGCTTTTGTCAGAATTATCTAGCAAATCTTTTGGCTTTAGATAAAAATTATTTAATTAAATTAATTGTTCGTGCAGTTTCTTTAAAGGCTATGGTAGTAGAACAGGATGAACATGAAAATAATTTACGAATGATTTTAAATTTTGGTCATAGTGTTGCACATGGCTTAGAAAAATTAAGTGACTATAATATATTACATGGATATGCAGTTGGCTACGGCATCTTAGTGGAAGCCAAAGTTGCGCAATTGCTTGGCTTAATTAACGTAGATGATTTTATTCAAATTGAGCAATTGTTAATGCGATTGGGAATTAAGGGCGAGGATTTAAATAATTATTCTGCTGATGAATTAATTCAAGTTATGCGAGGTGATAAAAAAAATCGTGATCAGCAAATTGTTTTAGTTTTGCTATCTGGAATTGGTAAAGTAAAAAATCAAAATAATATTGTGGCATTTCCTGTTGATGAGCATATAATTCAACAAGCCTATGATTTGATAAGTAAACAATTAAGAAAGAATTAAGATGGGATATAGAGTTGTAAAAAAAATGCCAACTGCAGATGAACTGATTCAAGCTTTACCTTTAAGTGAAAATGGGTATTTATCTATTGCTCAACATCGAATTGAAATTGAACAAATTTTAAGTGGTAATGATAAACGATTGTTGTTAATTGTTGGTCCATGTTCGGCGTGGCCTGAAGAGGCGGTTTTGCAATATGCCAAACGATTAAAAAAAATAAGCGATCAAGTGCAAAATAAACTTAAATTGGTTATGAGGGTTTATATTCAAAAACCTCGCACAATAAAAGGCTGGACAGGTCCAGTTAATCAACCTGATCCATTATTACCTCCTGATATAGCTAAAGGTGCTAATTATTGTCGTAAATTAATGACTCAAGTTGTCGAAATGGGGTTACCAATTGCTGATGAAGCATTGTTTACCCACAATGCACGTGGATTTATTGAGTTGTTATCATGGGTGGCGATTGGTGCTCGTAGTAGTGAAGATCAAGAACATAGAATATTTGCTTCAGGAATTGATTGTCCAGTAGGCATAAAAAATCCGACGCATGGTTCATTAAAAATAGCGGTAAATAGCGTTGTTGCAGCACAGAATTCTCATTATATTGTATTAGATGGTAATGAAGTTGAAACTGATGGTAATCCTTATGCACATTTAGTTTTGCGCGGTGGTAATGATCGACCCAATTATTCATTAGGCGATATTCAAGAAGTAGTTACTCAATTTCAGTATCAACAAATTAATAATCCAGCAATTATAATTGATGTGAGTCATGATAATTGTTTAGTTAATGGTGTAAAAAATTATCAGGCACAAGGTGAGATAATTTTGAAGGTTATGCAAGATTTGGCTAGTGTGCCAGATTTGAAGAATGCAGTTAAGGGTTTTATGCTGGAAAGTTTTTTAAAGCCAGGTAAACAAAATATTGAAAGTGCTTCAAATATCGATTTAGATGGATTATCTATTACTGATCCTTGTTTAGGTTGGGAAGATACGGAACAATTAATTTGGAATTTAGCTAACGTAATTTAATTAGGAAATATAATGTCATTTGAAATTATAAAAAAAGTACCCACATCTGAAGAAATTATGCAAAAAATTCCTTTGTCAGATTTGGCTTATCAGTCGATTGCTGAACATAAACAGCAAATTGAAGCAATTTTACGTGGTGATGATAAACGATTGTTGTTAATTGTTGGTCCTTGTTCGGCATGGCCAGAAGATGCTGTGGTCGAATATGCTAAACGTTTAAAAAAATTAAGTGATCAAGTACAGGATAAAATTAAATTAGTTATGCGGGTTTATATTCAGAAGCCAAGGACAGTAAAAGGTTGGACTGGACCAATTAACCAACCTAATCCTCTTCAAGAACCTGACATTGAGGCTGGAATTTGGTACTGTCGTAAATTAATGACTCAGGTTGTTGAGATGGGTTTACCGATTGCTGATGAGTGCTTATTTACCCATAATTCACGTGGGTTTCAAGAATTATTATCTTGGGTAGCGATTGGTGCTCGTAGTACTGAAGATCAAGAACATAGAATTTTTGCTTCTTCATTAGAATGCCCTGTTGGAATGAAAAACCCAACACATGGATCTTTGAAAATTGCAGTTAATAGCATTATGGCCGCTCAAAATTCGCATTATGCAGTTTTCGATGGTTATGAAGTAAAAACTTCAGGTAATAAATTTGCGCATTTAGTTTTGCGAGGTAGTAATGAACAGCCGAACTATGCTAATCAATACTTATACGAAGTTGCTAGTATTTTTGAAAAAAGTTCAGTAGTCAATCCTGCTATTATAATTGATGTTAGCCATGATAATTGTATAATTAATGGAGTAAAAGATCATAATGCTCAGGCTAAAATAGTTTTGGATATACTAGCAGATATTCAAGATAAACCTCAACTGAGTAAATTAGTAAAGGGTTTTATGCTGGAGAGTTTTATTAAAGGTGGTAAGCAAAATATTGAAACTGTATTAAATATTGACTTAGACGGGTTATCTATAACTGATCCATGTTTAAGTTGGGATTCTACCGAACAATTAATTAAGCAAGTAGCAGATTTTCATATAATTAGCTAGAATTAATTTTAGATAATTTTTTGGAGTAAATTTATTATGATAATTGGCGTTTCAGGTGATAAAGGTTCGTTTTCTGAAGAAGCTGGTTTATTATATGCTGCTAAAGCACATAATACTAATTCTGAAATTATTTATTTAATTGATATGAATGGTGTTTTAGCTGCCCTAGAGCGTGGTGAGATTGATGTTGGAATTTTTCCATTTGTTAACTATAATAGTGGAATAGTATGGCCAGCTTTTGCCGCTATGGGTAAATATAATTTTGTACCAATTGATGATTTACAATTGAATATTGAACAATGTTTATTAGCCAATCATGGTGTACAATTAGAACAAATTAATGAGTTATATTCATATACTCCAGCATTTGAGCAGTGTAAGGGATTTATTAATTCATATGGATTTAAGTTAATTGATTGGGGTGATACGGCGAAAGCTGCTCGAGATTTAGCAGAAAAACTTCTGCCTCATAATGCTGGGGTTGTTGCATCGGCGCAGGCTGCTAGTGCTTTTGGTTTAAGCGTACTAAAATATGGTATTCAAGATATTCAACCTAATATTACTCGATTTATTGTTGTGAGAAAGGCAAATTAATATGACTCAAATTGAGCAGTTGCGTAAAAATATTTCTGCAGTTGATGCTGAAATTATTAGTCTAATCGCTAAGCGACAGTCGTTAGTTAAACAAATTGGGGAACATAAAAAGTTGCTTAACTTGCCTGTTTTTGATGCTGATCGTGAAGCTCTATTACGTGAATTTCATGATACTGTGTGTGCAGAATATGATATATCAGCAACTATGGTTGCGACTATTTTTGAAATTTTAATTGAAGAATCTAGAAAGGTACAATATGAGCAATAATTTAAAAGCTTCGGCGACAGTATTAATTAACTCTATGGCACAGGCGAAAAAAGCTGCAGGAGTTAGGGTATTTAATCTAAGTGTTGGGGAACCAAAAATGATTACTCCACAAGTAGTTCGTGATGGAGCAATTAAATTTATTGAGCAAGGTGATATTCCTTATCCTAGCCCAGCTGGATTAAATGAATTACGTCAATTGTCTTGTGATTGGTTAAATAAATCTTATAAAACTGATTATAAATTAAATGAATGTATTATTACTACTGGTGGTAAGTTTGCGATTTATTTAATGTTACAGTATTTATGTGGTGTTAATTCACCACTAAAAGATACACCTCAACAAGAGTTAAAAGTTATGGTACTGGCACCATATTGGGTATCTTATCCCGCAATTACTAAAATTATGGGAGGTTCACCAATCATTATTAAAACTACTGAAGAAAGTGGTTGGAAATTAACTCCGCAATTATTGCGTGATAATTATACTTCTGATTGTAAAATTTTGATGATTAATAATGGCGTAAATCCAACAGGAGCTATTTATAGTCGCGATGAAATTAGAGAAATTTTAGCAACTGCTACTGAATTAGGCATAGTGGTAATTAGTGATGAAGTATATAGCGGTTTAGTGTATACTGATGATGAATATGTGTCAGCTGGTAGTTTTCCAGAATATAAAGATAATGTAATTATAGTTCAGAGCTGTTCTAAATCTTTTGCTATGACAGGTTGGAGGGTTGGTTTATTATTTGCCCGCAAAGAGTGGATAGAGGTAATTTCGGCATTAAGTACCCAAAGTACTACAGGTGTATCTTTAATTGCTCAACATGGTGCTATAGCTGCTTTTAAAAATGCAGACACAATCACTAGCTGGGTTAATCAAGTTATGAAACAACGTCGTGATATTTTTGTTAATGCGTTTAGAAAATATTTTGGTTTAGATTTAGCTTATCCAGCTGCTACCTTATATGTATTTACTTCTTTATCAAGTTTAGGAGTAGATGAAATCAGTGACGAAGATTTTTGTATACGCTTATTAGAGGATTTTAACGTAGCAACTGTACCAGGAAGTGCTTTTGGTCAGCCCGGATATGTTAGATTTTCTTATGGTGCAGAAGAAGAAGATCTAGATCAGGGATTATATCAAGTGGCTGAATTTATTAAACAATTAAAGAATTAGAATAAAATTTAGCTGAAGTTATTACTCAATACAGGCTAATTATTTTACGTATCAATATCTAAGATAATTAGCTGTAATTAAATAAGTGGAATAAAAATGTCAGGAAATAGTTTTGGTAATCTTTTTAAGATTACTACCTGTGGAGAATCTCATGGTGGTGCGGTTGGCGTAATTATTGATGGTTGTCCAGCAGGAATTGAAATTACTCAACAAGAAATTCAAGCCGAATTAGATCGGCGAAAACCTGGACAAAGTGCAATTACTACACCGCGTTCAGAAGCAGATGTAATTCATATACTTTCTGGTGTATTTGAGGGTAAAACAACAGGAACACCAATTTTATTACTTGCTCATAATCAAGATCAACGTTCAGCCGACTATGATCATTTAAAAAATATATTTAGACCATCCCATGCTGATTTTACCTATTTAATGAAATATGGTTTACGTGATTATCGTGGATCAGGTCGAGCAAGTGCGCGAGAAACGTTAGCACGAGTAACAGCTGGGAGTATTGCTAAAAAATATTTACTTCAAAAGTTAGGTATTGAAATTGTAAGTTATGTTGAGCAAGTTGGATTAATTCAAGCACAAATTGATCACACTGTAGTTACCCAAGAGCAAGTAGAATCAAATATAATTCGTTGTCCTGATTTAACAGTTGCTTCACAAATGATTAAATTAGTTGAAGAGGTTAGAGATAATGGTGATTCTATTGGTGGTGTGATTAAATGCGTTATTCGTAATGTTCCTGTTGGGCTTGGTGAACCTGTATTTGATCGCTTACAAGCGGATTTAGCTAAAGCAATGTTGAGTATCAATGCAACTAAAGGTTTTGAGATTGGTTCTGGCTTTGCGGGGGTTGGATTACGAGGTTCGCAACATAATGATCAATTTGTGTTGAAAGATGGGGAAATAAGAACTAAAACGAATTATGCAGGTGGTGTTTTGGGGGGGATTTCTTCTGGTGAGGATATTTATTTTAGAGTTGCATTTAAATCAGTGTCAACAATAAGCAAAACTCAAACTACATTAGATATTGATTATAATCAGGTTGAATTAACGGCACAAGGTCGTCACGACCCTTGTGTGTTACCTAGAGCCGTACCTGTGGTCGATGCTATGGCTGCTTTAGTAATAATTGATCATTATTTACGTCATAAGGCATATTCTCATTTACATATTTAGTTATTTAAAAATGCTGTAAATTATCGTCATTAATGGCGGTGAGATAATTAGCAATCAGCTTGAGAATCTCAATCTATTGAGGAACCATCAAGCTAAATTAAATAAAGAATTATCACGTAAAGCCAAGATTACCCGTAATTGGTACAAACAAAAAGCTAAGATCAACAAATTGTGCCATAAAGTAGCTAATATCAGAAAGTATTTTGTACACAAAGTAACTACAGCGTATCAGTTGAAGCATTTAATATAAAAAACATGAGTAAATCAACTAAAGATACTGTTAATAAACTTAGTAAAATGGTGAAATAAAAAATTGGATTAAATAAAGCAATCTTAGATCAAGGATGGTGGTGAATGTTTAAATAGTTTTTAGCCTATAAACTCAAATATAACGTACAATATTCATCAAAGTAAATTTACAATATATTATCAATGAATGCAGACGTAAGTGCGAGTATAAGTATAAAAGTGGCAGGACTTAGGAAACCTCACATTTTAGTGCGTGGTATACGTTAATTGAAAATGATATGTTTCAACTAAGATTTATTCCAACTGACAACAAGAAATAAATAAATTTTATCAAAGCTAGTGTGTCAGTATGAGCGTTGTGTTATTTCATTTATATTAAGAAAAACAATTATCGGCAATGGATGTTGCCGTTATACGTGTAGATACCAGTTAGTACCTGTGAAGTGTCAATAAGCCTCATGCTTTAGTGGTGGCGTGTCACTTAATATAATAAAATAACCAGAATTAATTAAGGTGATTAAATGTTAACTCAACAACAAAAAAATATTTATTTAACCCCGATAAATAAGCCGATTAAGGCTATCTTAGATTTGCCAGGATCAAAAAGTATTGCTAATAGGGTTTTACCATTGGCTGCTATTGCTGATGGTATAAGTATTATTCACAATATACCAGACGTTGCAGAAGATGTACAATTAATGTTAGAGGCATTAGTTGAATTAGGTATAAAAATTACCAAGCTATCAACTGCTTTAAATGGGTGCTCTAGCTATCAAATTGAAGGGTGTGGAGGCAAGTTTCCTAAAGCTTCTGCAGATCTATTTTTAGGTAATTCAGGTACATCAATACGTTTTTTGAGTGCTATTTTAGCGGTGTCCAGTGGAGAATATAGTCTAACAGGTATTCAACGTATGAAGGAACGTCCAATTGGAGACCTAGTAAATGCATTATGTCAGTTGGGTTGCAATATTACGTATTTGGAGAATGAAGCTTATCCACCATTACAAATATCTCCATTTTGTGATAACCAGATTAAGCAAATAAGTATAAGTGGTAAAATTTCCAGTCAATATCTAACTGGATTATTGTTAGCAATGCCTTTGCTTGGGCGAGAAATTCAAATAAAAATTTATGATGAATTAATTTCACGACCATATGTTGAAATTACTTTGGCATTATTAAAATTATTTGCTATAGAGGTGGTTGAGTTAGAAACTAATTTATTTGCTATTAAAACAAATAGTGGTTATAAGGCTACTGAGTATACAGTTGAGCCAGATGCTAGTTCGGCTAGTTATTTCTTAGCGATGGCAACCTTAGCTGGTCAAGTCCAGATTAATAATTTATCAGCAAATAGTTTACAAGGTGATAAAAATTTTGCTCAAGTATTAGCTTTAATGGGTAGTGAAGTGAAATATGCAAGTGACTATATTGAATGTAGACAAGCTAAAAATTTGATTGCGATTGATGTAGATATGGAAGATATGCCAGATGTAGCTATGACTGTTGCCATATTAGCACTTTTTGCTGAAGGAGTCACTACTATTCGTGGAATTGCTAGTTGGAAGGTTAAAGAAACTGACCGTTTGATTGCAATAGCAACTGAATTAACCAAATTAGGAGCCACAGTTAATTATACGAATGACAGTATCAGTATATTACCTCCACAGCAGATCAATAGCAATATTGCTATTGATACTTATAATGATCATCGTATGGCAATGTGTTTTTCTTTGCTTGCAGTTGGTGGTATTTCGGTAGTAATTAATGATTTTAGTTGTGTAGGCAAGACATTTGCTAATTATTTTGAGCTATTTGATATGGTTGTTTATCAATAAATGATATGAAAATTAAATTTTTTACCCCAGAATATAAATCTAATTTATTCGCTCAAGCACTTTCTTTTGTTATAAATATTAGTTTATTTGCTCTTACACATAGCTATTTGTGGATTTGGGTTGAATTAGCTAGTCTGGCTTTTTTGAGTGTTTATAACGCACCTAGTCGAACTTTTTTTGATCGAAATATATTTAATCATTTTATTAGTGTTATGATTTACTATTTGTTGTCTTTATGGATTGGCAATAACCATTATTTATATTTTACATTGATTTTTGTGTTTACCTATGTGTTTTTTGTGTTAAAAAACAATGGCTATACTCAAAGTTTGAATTTATGGATGTATTTACAAGCCTTATTAATTGGGACTACTTTTTTAGGATATCCATTCTTTAATAAGATTGTTGCTACATTAATTGGTTATCTTGAAGCTCAGGTGCTTTTAAATCTAGCTTTTTATTGCCTTAAAGCCACTGAGAAGCATGAAGAGGAGTTAGTTTATTTGGATGTATTAAAATTACCGTTTTCTGTTTGGTGGGACTTGTCAAGGATTGAGGTTCGTTTGGCTATTCGTGGCTCAATTACAGCTGCGTTATTATATATTGTTTGTACTAATTGGCATGATGTTAAACCTAATTGGGCGGTAGTTAGCGCAATTGCTTGCTTATTGCGTGATGATTATTATGCTAGCATGCGTGCAATTATAGGTGTTACTATTGGTTCAATTTTAGCATGGCCTATTGGTAGTTGGTTGATTGCTCATTTAGGAATTAACACTGAGATAAGCACAGTATTATTATGGTGTTTTATGTTACTTGGATTAATGTTTGGTGCTGAATTACGTCTGCGCCCAAGTTTAGTGGTTCAAATATTAAGTAGTGGGTTATTGTTATTAGCTGTTACCTGTGTAGCTATTTCTTTGCAAATTAGTAATTCATATCAATATTTAGAGCTTAAGGTAGTAAATTCATTAATTGGTGTCAGTGTCGCATTTTTAGTGCTACATATTTGGCAATTGATACAAGATAAAAAAATATAGTC
>JBDLTW010000147.1:0-4448 GCA_039805605.1 Pseudomonadota bacterium | reverse complement strand
AAAATATTTGGTCGATATTTTAACACAAAACATTGTTTAAGATAAAAATAAATTATACTAAATAACTATTTTTTAATTTACTTTTACCAAATTATACAACGCTTTAGCCTAGCCTCGACGTGAATTTTTATGTAAATAATCAACCGCCTTCAATTGTGCAATAATTAATTCAAGAGCTGCATAAGATTTTGCATCAGCTTCACCCATAGTTGATCCAGAACGTTGTAAACGCTCTTCGGCCAAACGTTTTTCTTCTAATAATTTAGCTTCATCTAAATCATCAGTTCGTTCAACTACATCAGCTAGAACGGTAGCTTTATTGCCTTGAATTTCTAAAAAACCACCAGAGATAGCATAAACTAAATGCATTTCTTGTTGGGGTAATTTAATTCGTAATACACCTGGCTTTAATTTGCTAAGTAATGGAATATGGTTAGGAAAAATTCCAATTTCACCTTCACTACTTGGTGCAATTAAAAATTCTGCCTCACCTGAGAAAATTTGTTCTTCTGAGCTAACCAAATCAATACGCATGGTAGTCATAATTTATCCCTCCATTAACTCATTTTTTTAGCTTGTTCTACCGCTTCTTCTATTGAGCCAACCATATAAAATGCTTGTTCAGGTAAATGATCATATTGACCATCAAGAATAGCTTTAAAACCACTAATAGTATCTTTCAACGATACATATTTACCTGGCGAACCAGTAAATACTTCTGCAACGAAGAATGGTTGCGATAAGAAACGTTGAATTTTACGAGCACGAGCAACAACTAATTTATCTTCTTCAGATAATTCATCCATACCCAAAATTGCAATAATATCACGCAATTCTTTATATTTCTGTAAAGTCATTTGTACACCACGAGCTACATTATAATGCTCTTCACCAACTACTAATGGATCTAATTGACGTGAAGTAGAATCTAATGGATCTACCGCTGGATAAATACCTAAAGCAGCAATATCACGACTCAATACTACAGTTGCATCTAAATGGGCAAATGTTGTTGCAGGTGATGGATCAGTTAAGTCATCGGCAGGAACGTAAACCGCTTGAATTGAAGTAATTGAACCTGTTTTAGTTGAAGCTACACGCTCTTGGAATTTACCCATTTCTTCAGCTAATGTTGGTTGGTAACCTACCGCAGATGGCATACGACCCAATAAAGCCGAAACTTCAGTACCTGCTAAAGTGTAACGATAAATATTATCTACGAATAATAATACATCACGACCTTCATTACGGAACTCTTCCGCCATAGTTAAACCTGTTAATGCTACACGTAAACGGTTGCCTGGCGGTTCATTCATTTGACCATAAACTAATGATACTTTATCCAATACATTAGACTCTTTCATTTCATGATAGAAGTCATTCCCTTCACGGGTCCGCTCACCTACTCCAGTAAATACAGAATATCCGCTATGCTCAATCGCAATATTACGAATTAATTCCATCATATTTACCGTTTTACCCACACCAGCACCACCAAATAAACCTACTTTACCACCTTTAGCAAATGGGCATAATAAGTCAATAACTTTAATCCCTGTTTCTAATAATTCGGTAGTTTGTGAAATTTCATCAAACTTAGGTGCAGGTTGATGAATTGCACGACGTCTGTCAGTTGGGATATCTCCCATTTCATCAATTGGATTTCCTAATACATCCATAATTCTACCTAAGGTAGCTGTACCTACTGGTACAGAAATTGGTGCACCAGTACTTACAACATCTAAACCACGTTGTAAACCATCTGAGCTACCCATTGCAATAGTACGCACAATACCATCGCCTAATTGCTGTTGAACTTCTAAAACTAGATTTCCACCAGTTGTCAATTTTAATGCGTCATAAACTTTTGGCACATTGTCACGTGGAAACTCCACGTCAACTACCGCGCCAATAACTTGGACTACTTTACCTTGTACCATATTTTGTATTCCTACAAAAAATTACTAAACCGCTGCCGCACCAGCTACAATTTCTGACAATTCTTTGGTAATTGCAGCTTGACGAGATTTATTATACGCCAAACTTAATTGATGAATTGCCTCACCAGCATTATCTGTTGCAGAACGCATTGCTATCATTCGCGCTGCTTGTTCTGAAGCCATATTATCCGCTAAACATTGATAAATTACTGATTCAATATAACGACGAACTAATTGGTCAAGAACTTCTTCTGCTGATGGTTCATAAATATAATCCCACGGCATTTTAGTATCTAATTTTAAATCGTGATCACTCAATGGTAATATCTGTTCAAAAACTGCTTGCTGTTTCATTGTATTAACAAAGCATGAGTAAATCACATATACAGCATCAAATTTTTGTTCATAAAACCCTTTAAAAATACTAGTCATTGGACCAATAATTTTTTCCATTCGGGGAACATCACCTAAACTAACTACAGAACTTAATACTTCTGTTTTTAGTCGTTTTGCTGCAACCAAGCCCTTTTGACCTAAAGTACTAACTTCAACTTCTATACCTTGGCTTCGATACTCACGCAATTTTTCTGTAAATAATTTAATTGCATTAGTATTTAAGCCACCACATAAACCTTTATCTGCAGTAATTAAGACAATAGCAACACGTTTAATTTGCTGAGGTTTACGTAGAAAAGGTGAAGAACCTCTGGCACTTGGGTTAATTTGTGCCAGATGAGCCATTACTTCACGAACTTTTTCCGCATAAGGTCGAGCTTGCCGCATCCGCTCCTGAGTTTTACGCATTTTAGATGTTGCCACCATTTGCATTGCTCGGGTAATTTTTTGAGTATTTTGTACACTCTTTATTTTTGTCCGGATTTCTTTTCCAGCAGCCATTTTATATCCTTATGAAATAACAGCTTCAGTTTTAGATAGCAAAAGTTGTTTTAAACTCTTTTAATGCTTTAACCAAAACTTGTTCATCATCTTTAGATAAATCACCAGTTGCTTCAACACGAGTTAACATTTCACTACAATTTGCATGGGCATATGCTCTAAAACCTGCTTCAAAAGCTAAGGCTTTATTTACTGGAATATCTTCATATAAGCCATTATTAATTGCATATAATGTTAATGCCATTTCAGAAACTTTTAATGGTGAAAATTGTTTTTGTTTCATCAATTCAGTTACAATTTGACCATGACGTAATTGTTTACGTGTTGCGTCATCTAGATCTGAAGCAAACTGAGCAAAAGCAGCTAATTCACGATATTGCGCTAAAGATAGACGGATGCTACCACCTTGTTTTTTAATAACTTTAGTTTGCGCAGCTCCACCAACCCGTGATACTGAAATACCAGGGTTCATTGCAGGACGAATACCTGAATTGAATAAATCAGTTTCCAAGAAAATTTGACCATCAGTAATTGAAATTACATTGGTTGGAACAAATGCGGATACATCACCAGCTTGAGTTTCAATAATAGGTAAAGCAGTTAACGAACCAGTTTTGCCTTTTACTGCACCTTTAGTGATTTCTTCAACATAATGCGCATTTACTCGAGCAGCACGCTCTAATAAACGTGAATGTAAGTAGAATACATCACCGGGATAAGCTTCACGACCTGGTGGACGACGTAATAACAATGAAATTTGACGGTATGCTACCGCTTGTTTAGATAAATCATCATAAACAATTAACGCATCTTCACCGATATCACGGAAATATTCACCCATTGCACAACCAGAATATGGTGCTAAATATTGTAAAGCAGCTGATTCTGATGCTGAAGATGCTACAATAATTGTATGATCTAATGCACCATGATCTTCTAATTTGCTTACTACATTAGCAATTGAAGAAGCTTTCTGACCAATTGCTACATAAATACAAATTACACCAGTACCTTTTTGATTGATAATAGTATCTAATGCTACAGCAGTTTTACCAGTTTGACGGTCACCAATAATTAATTCACGTTGACCACGACCAATTGGCACCATTGCATCAATCGCTTTAAGACCAGTTTGTAATGGCTGACTTACTGATTGACGCGCAATTACCCCTGGAGCTACTTTCTCAACAGGAGATGTAGCCTTAGCTGTAATTGGACCTTTACCATCGATTGGACGACCTAAAGCATCAACTACACGACCAACTAATTCACGACCAACTGGAACTTCTAAAATACGACCAGTACAAGAAACTTCGTCGCCTTCTTTAATATGTTCATAATCACCTAAAACTATGGCACCAACTGAATCACGCTCCAAGTTCATTGCCATACCATAAACATTACCTGGGAATAATATCATTTCCCCTTGCATAACTTCTGATAAACCATAAATCCGTACAATACCATCGGTAACTGATACTACAGTTCCTTTAGTACGATAATCACTAGTTGATTGCGTACCATCGATTTTTGATTTAATAATATCACTAATTTCAGAAGGATTTAATTGCATGAATCGCTCCTCTATTATTTATTAAGTTGAGTAGATAA
>JBDLTW010000146.1:0-3664 GCA_039805605.1 Pseudomonadota bacterium | reverse complement strand
TAAAATGGTATAAAATTCTCTTTGCTGATAAACAATTAATTAATGCTGCACTAAATTCATTGTTAATTGCTTTTATTGCCAGTAGTGTTTCTGTAGTACTTGGAACTATTGCAGGTGTTGCCTTACATCGCTATAAAGTGCCAGTTTTATCAACGTTAGTAATGATTCCTGTAGCAGCACCAGAGTTATTAGTTGGTGTATCTTTACTCTTATTTTTTATTATGATGAATTTTACTTTAGGTATGGCATCAATTACTTTAGCTCATATTGCTTTTTGCTTATCTTTTGTTACTATTTCAGTTAAAACAAGGATGCATGGTATGGACGATAGTTTAATTGATGCAGCACGTGATTTAGGTGCGTCACCATTTCGTGCTTTTATCTCAGTATTAATTCCAACTATTTTACCTGGAATTATTGCAGGTTGGTTAATGGCATTTACCTTATCATTAGATGATTTTGTAATTACTTTCTTTACTGCTGGTGTTGGAGCTTCAACATTACCTTTAGCTATTTATTCAATGCTAAAAATGGGAGTTACTCCTGAAATTAATGCAGCCTCAACGATTATTATTTTATGCACTTTAGTGTTAACTTCAATTGCAACTAAATTGTCACCGCAGTTATTTAAATAAAGGATTGACCGTGAAAAAACTTATAGCGGTATGTTTATTTTTTGGTTGGCTAAACTCTAGTTTTGCTGAAGATTTTAATTTATATATTGGTTCTAACTATATTGCGGATAGTACCGTACAGCGTTTTGAACAGCAAAATAAATGTACCTTAAATCAAAATTTTTTTAATGACAATGAAGAAATGTTAGCTAAAATTGCCGCTGGAGCTAATGGCTATAATGCCATTGTAGCAACTAGCTATGCAGTACAAGAATTAGCAGCAATGGGTAAAATAAAACCGCTAAATAAAGCGTTATTACCTAATTTAAAATACATTGATAAGCAATTTTTAAATCCAGCTTACGATCCCAATAATGTTTATTCTGTACCATATGCTTATACTCCTGTATTTTTAGCTTATAATGCTGATAAATTAAAACAATTAGGTATTGTTGCAAATAGCTGGGCAGTAATTTTTGACCCCAAATATTTAACTAAACTTAAAGGTCATGTAACTGTATTTGATTCATCGCGCAATGTGATTGCTGCTGCCTTACTTTATTTAGGTAAAGATCCGAATTCATCTTCAATTAGCGATTTACAAGCTGCTCGTAAAGTTATTGAACAGGCATCACCATATTGGGCACGGTTTGATAGTGATAGTTATTATAGAGGATTATTGCGTGGTGATATTTGGTTAACTATGAGTTATTCAATTGATATTTTCAAAACCATTCAAGATGCTAAAGCCGCTCATAGCCCAATTAAAATTGAAGCTCAATTGCAAAAAGAAGGCAATATGTATGAATTAGATAATTTAGTTATTCCTAATTTTACGCCTAATGAAAAATTATCTTATCAATTTATCAATCAAGCATTAAGTCCACAAAGTGACTATGAACTATCATTAATGACGGGTTCTAGCGTACCTAATACTCAAGCAATCCAACGCCTAAGTCCTGAATTACGTAATAATGAGTGGATTTACCCTAAAAATATGCAAAAAATGTATGTATTTAAGGCTTATCCACCCAAAATTAGAATTTTGGTTAACGAAATGTGGACTGAAATAAAAATGAATGGTGAATGTAGTTTATAGAAATTTTGACATCTCATCCTACACCATAAAATGCAAAGATTTCTAGGTTACTAAACTCAGCTCTAGCTAGTCTTGGTTTAGCTAATTTTTTTACTGTACCTAAATTTAGAAAAAATAAAATACTCCATTTAGTGGAGTATTTTATCTATGTAATACTATTTCTTAATAGATAACTGCTTTAATTGCATAATTCTATCCTTACTTAGCGCATTTAGCTTAGCTTTTAGATCACTTACCGTAGTGCTACTTATTCCATTATACATTAAAGTAAAATTACTTGGTACTGTAATTGATAATGGAGCTGGAGTAATTTGAGCCAAATAATCTAAAAATGGATATTGAACAACAAAGTCTGAATAATTACTCAAACCACTTACTAACATTAATCCATAAATTTTACAACTAGAATCTGCTTTATATTGGTAAGTAATATTTTGAGTTAATTGATCATAAACTATATTAGATACATGATAATTACAAGTTAGTGAATTATTCGCAGATAATTGATATGGCTGTAAATTAACTGAATAGTTATTGAAATCAATTTTAGCTTTTTCAACTACAAACATTTCACTTTGTGAAGTACCTGACAACATACCTTGAATAGTAGTAATAGGAGCCGCTTCAATATTACCACCAGAGCACATAGCAGGGTATGTCCATGGAGAGTTAGATACTAATATGTTATTAGATGCATAGCTTCCTCTGCCATTAATGTTCATTGGGCATGTAACTGGTATACCTATTGTATTATCATTTGCAGTACTCTGCATAGTTGCACTATTTATATCTGGAGAACTACTCATCAACACATTATTCGGTAATTCATCATAGCCACCTAATGAATTTATTATAGGGCTTAAATCATATACCATAGAGCTAGCAAAGCTAACTGTTAGACTTGATGATTTTAGATTAGGAATTTTACTACCTGACTCAACTGCATAAGGTAAATTTAATTGAACAGACTGAATACCATTCCAACTTGCTGGATCTAAATATTGTCCTTTTTGAATTACTGGTAATGTAGATTCTAAATTATTAGTATTATATTGACCCCAAATATTTTGCTGATAATTTCCAAAATCTAAAGCTACACTTTCAAACTTCATCCCATTACTAAATAATGCTAAGTTATATGTATCAATATTATTAGCCTCGCTTTTATTAGTAACAACTTGATTTAAACCTAAATTAGCCATTCCACTATAATCATTATTCAATATATTTAATAAACTATTACTAATTTGTGCTGATGGCGTTCTTCCCCATGTGTATGAAGTTGTTGTGGGTAAATTATAAGCAACAGTTTGACCATTAAAAATAATACCATCTGACATAGGTTGATTTAATAAATTGGTTCCAACTTTGACTGGTGTAGAAGTATCCCAATTAAACGTAGGAATGCCATTTAGTGATAAATTTAATCCATCTACAGCCAAAGATGACGAATCAGTTGGTAAATTAATATCAGAATTACCAATTGTGTCAATTACATATTGAGCATAATTCGTCGCAGCCAACTGGCAATTTTCAATAGCACTAGTTGGATTGCTTGTTAAATTGGTTACTAATGCTTGGTAAGAAAAACACTGAAGAATTACATTTGATACTTGAGGAGCTAATATGTAATTATATGCGGTTGGTTGTTCACGCATAATTTCGGCAGCATCTTCTAATGGTATCAAGCGCTGATAGCTTTTTTCATTAGTATATTGACTAACGCTATTTGTGTAAAATGTAGTATTATTTACAAAATTTTGCATGAAATTATTATAACTTTCATTACCATTAGCAACTACTTCAATTGCACGATAAAAAGCATAAGCATCATCAGAAGCTAAAGCGGCAACACTAGCCGCATTCATCATTAAATGATAATTATTGACAATCCCTTGGTAATTTGCACTTTCAATAATAGTAGGAGCTCCTGCTGTGAACTGTTGCCAAT
>JBDLTW010000145.1:0-5454 GCA_039805605.1 Pseudomonadota bacterium | reverse complement strand
TAATAGCTGTTTTTGTTCGGCTGTAGGATATATTCTGTATTTATAGGCTTTGTTTTTCATGATGGAGTTATTATAATATAGTTATTTGCAAAATTCAACCTTGTTTCTTAAATACTTTGCTCGCAACAAGCTTCGCTAATTTAACGCCTTATATCCTCCCCCTGAAGGGGGAGGTTTTACGGCGTGTTGGATAATCAGCTTTTAACGATAACTTATTAGCTTGTCCTTGCATACGGCTAGGATGTTGATAATTAGCTTTACCAACTGAGGTTTCATTATACTTACCTTCAATACTAGCAAAACATAAAGTATCATAATCAATTAAAACTAAACTGCCATCTGGGCGTACCATGATATTGTGATCATTTAAATCACCATGCGAGATT
Source organism: Pseudomonadota bacterium (assembly GCA_039805605.1). GTDB lineage: Bacteria > Pseudomonadota > Gammaproteobacteria > Burkholderiales > UBA11063 > Aquella. Next base: position 5,068 of record JBDLTW010000145.1, on the reverse strand, counting down.
TGATTATCATGTAACCATTGCGTTAAAGTTAAAAAATTATTGGCTAAATTTATCATGGTGGTTTTATCGGCATAATTAGCTTTAATATAATCGCCGAGAGTTAAGCCTTCAATCCATTGCATATAGCTAACGTTAAGTAATTTACCATTAACTAATAATGAGCGATCCTCTTCACCAAATTTAGCCAAATAATTTGAATTAACTTGCTCTAACCACTTAATTACTTTTTGCTGATACTCAGCATTTGCAGGAGTTGAATGAGGCACTCGGTAAGCATAATACTGACCATTATTGCTTAATTTGAAAGTAGCACAAAATCCACCATTAGAAAACTCACTACTAGAGGTATAACCTTTAAATAACGAACCTCGATAAAAAGTAGCAAAATTTGCCATAGAAAGTGTAATATCAGTAACTAACATCATTCATCTTTTCTAAATATCATTAAAAATTAAATTTAGCAATAGTATCGTTAACATCACAAATATTAGCTGAGGTTGTATTATTAACCTCCGTGGCTGAATTAAGTTGGCTAAATTTAGCTACAATTGCCTGAATATCAACTTTAATTAATTGGTTATGTTCATTAATTTTTAACTGCGAATTTGGTCTAATTTTCTCAAATTCTTGAAGAAATTTATTGCTAAATTCAGTTTCATTTTTGGCTAACATAATGTTTTCATGATTATAACGTGCCTTGAATGTCCAATTATACGAACCATTAATTACCGTGTTTTTGTCAATAATGCAAAACTTATGATGCATTAAGTTTGAACGACGATGATCGCCATTCTCGCCAATGTAGAAAATTTCACTACCTAAATTAATTAGTTTTTTTAAGGCTGTATCACTATAATCATTATTTTTATTAAATTCATGATTAGCTAAAATTATTTCAATTTTAATTTTTTGTTGCGCTCGTTCAATCAAAGCCTGATAAATATCACGATCTTTTAACCATGCTACCGCAATTAATATTTCTTGTTGTGCATGTTTAATTTGCTCAATAATTACTTTATGAATATCATTAAAATAAACATCAATTGCCATAAGTATAGCTCCTAAAATTTAAATTTATTAATAATCGAATTAGTATCCACACTAATCGTAGTTTGTGGGGTTTGACTAACTGATTTAGGTAACTGCGCAAATTTATTAAAAATATCATCTATGTCTATGCCAAAGGCACGTTTATTTAATTGCTCCAGTGGTTTAATTTGCGTAATATCGGTAGCTTTTAATGCTTCAAGTAGTTGCTGCAATACTTGCTGAATTTTTGGGTCAGATAATTGCTGTAATTCCTGAAACACCGCAGATTGTTGCGGATTAGCAAAATCACTTAAACTAAATAATTGACTATCTTCACAAGAATATTTTAACCAAATATCTGGATTATCAATTGCAACCAAGATAGATAAATAAATTACATATTCCGAAAAATAATCTAATTGCGGATTAGCTAATTGGTTATTTTCTCGCTTAGGGTGCTGAAAACCTTTATAACCTTTAATCTCATCATTACCTTCAGTTAATCCTGGTAAGTACAAGCTATCATAATCAATCATTACAATGCTACCATCAGCTTTAATTTTAAGGTTGTCATTACGCAAGTCACCATGGGCTATTTGTTGCTGATGTAAATACACAACCATTTCATAATAATCATTAGCAAATTGTTGCATTACTGATGAATTATGAATATTATTCTTCATGTAGGTATATAAATTATCCCCTTCAACCCATTCCATTTCTAAAATAGGAATATCTTCTACGGCTCCTGTTGAATTAACTACTCTTAATGCATCTGGAATAAATTTAAAATCACAAAAATAACGTTTATCAGTTAGTTGCGCAATGTATTGACTAATTGCCTGCATTTTAGCTTCTTTATTGGCAACCAGATTTGTCCAGCAACGAATTGCTACCTGTTTACCATCAGCTCGAACAAATGGAAACACCGTAGCAAATGAACCAGCAAAACTCATTGGATATCCATTTGGTAATTGTTTAGGTTGACCATTTTTTAAACAATCCGCTAAGTAAAACTTTGGAATTGTAATTGCAGTACTGAGATCAGTTTTAAGAATTGACATAATTACTCCATATTTTTAATTTTAATTTATTTGGAATATATTGTTTTAAAATTTAATTTGCAACATTTACCAAATTTTTTATTATTTTTACTTGTATTCTTAGACTTATCTTTTTCAAATTTCTTATTATTTATACTTGTATTCTTAGACTTATCCTTTTCAAATTTAAATTTTTTTATTTCATGAGAAGTTCCTGTATTTTCTGTATTTTTTTTAGTTAGTTCAGTTAAATGCATTAAATCGCCTTCTGAATCTAATTCATCTTTTTCTACTTCACTAATTTCAAGGCAAATGATTGTAGTATCATCATCTTTTAACTTTCCCTCTGCTCTTAACTTTTCAATATTATTTAAAAATGAGTCTTGATCATTCTCAATAATCTGAGAAATTGGATCCTTCATATCTGTAATCTTTAAATAATTTAAATAATACTCCGCTAAAGCATCCGTGATCAATAAAAATGTTCCATTAGTTAATCTCTGCGATTTTTTTTCTTGTGGTGTTCCATTAGATTTTCTTAAATCTTGATATTTACCATCTTTATAAATTCTATCTCGACCAATAAAATAATTAGGATAATTATCAAACTCATACTTATTATCTTGTTGTTTAACCGAGGTTTCTACTTTAACAGAAAATTTTCCATCATTATCCTCATTATCTTGTTGATAAATAATTACACTATCACCAAGTAACTCGCTTGACCATTGCCATTCATTTTTGTCAGTACTATATTTAAACTCTAATCCAGCTAATGTTGCACAAGCATAACCTTGATTAATTTGTTGCTCGATCACACTATTAATTTGCCCTGAGGCTAATTGTTTTTGAACATAAGCATGAAAATCTACTAACCATTTTTTTTGTGCTTCTTCAGCAATTTTACTAATATCTTTACTTAAATTATCTTCACTAACATAATTTGCAACTAATAATTCAGACCATTTCTGTGGAAGAAGTGATTGCGTGACACCATCAGAAATAGCAACTCGAAAAATGTTTTTATCTTTAATATGAGCAAAGTCATAATTATCCGCACAATTACTATAGGTTTCACCTTGTTTATGCGTAATAAAACCTCTAATTTTGATTTTCATCTTGTTACCTTTATCTAAAAATACAAGTGGCATCTAAATAATAGATACCACATGAATAAATAATTATTTAACTAAATCACCACCATTAGCTTTAGATGAACCAAAATTAATAAATTTCATCAAATCTCTTGCATCTGCATTAGAAATCATACCACGAGATTGTGGTTTAACTTGTAAATTATTTTTTTCAGCAGCAGCTAAGTACGCATCTGGAACTACGCTAGAAATGTCATATAAAAATTGTGCTTCTTCGCTGTTGGCTTCATTGCGAGAATTTGGAAACTTACATTGATTACCACTACCAATATGTACATTAAATATTAACGGTTCACCATCTTGAGTTTTAATTGCTTGGATTTGTTTAAATAAATCTTTACAACGTTGTTCTTGATTAGTTCTGCCATCATATGGTGCACCATCAGAAATATTAATTACTACAGGAGCAGGAGCGTCAGGTCTAGCTTGGTTCCAACCTTCAATTAATTGTTTAGCTATCTCAAATGCTCCTGCCATATTAGTGCAACCACCAGCATTAGCTTCCAACCATATTGGCTGAATAACAGGAACTTCAATTTCACCACCAGCACCATCTGACATTTTTTTAGTTAAACGTTCTTCACGTAATTTTGAATTATAGAAATCTGATAATGTACCACTTTTTTGTTCTTTTACATTACTATCATAAGTAATAATTGAAATAAATACTCTATTTCGAGGATTACTCCCATCCATATTTGACATACAAATCTCATGAATACAAAGGTTAATTGCCAAAGCAGCAGATTCACTACGTGAATTACTCTTATCATAACCAGTATTCATAGAGCTAGATTGATCAACTAAAAAAATTAAATAGCCTGGAGTATTTGAACTCCATTGGGTTGAATAATTAGACATAATAACGATTCCCTAAAATAAATAAAACACACTTTACCATTACTTTAAAAGGTAAACCTTAACAATATATTGGACAAATTATCTTTTATCACCCCTCAATTATATCATAAAAATTAATTGCTCTTATTTTGTTATATATTAATCCAAGATTTAAACTAAACATTTATTAATTCAATGATTTTGTCATCTGATTCCAATGAGTAGTTAATTCTAATAACTATTTAAAACATATAGCGTTTGACTATAAAATTTAACTTAACAATTATTTTCGCAATAAATCTTGCGAACTATGAATTAGCTCTGGTTTTACCTGAATTTTGATAACTACACGACGACTTTGATCATCAGTTGCTAATAAATATTTGGACATACTGCCATAGCCACTAATCGTTGCTTTATCGATCAAAAATAATTTATTTTTACAATTTTCTGAATTATAATCCACACAAATTTGCCCAGTATTGTTATTACTACTAATAACTTGATTACTTTCAATAAAAACCTGTTGAATAGTATAAGATAATACTGCCAAAGCTCGGTTTTGGCTCAATTGTAAATTATACAAACCTTCGCCACCTCGTTTATCGGTAAAGCCCTCAATGCGAATAAAATTAATATTTGATTCCTCATTTTTACGCAAAAATGATACGATAATTGGCATTAAATGCTGTAAGCTAACTTGACTACTAGCATTAATTGTTGATTGATTAAACTCAAAATGCAAATCAGAATCAGGAACAATTACATCAACCGATAATGGGTCTTCAACATCACGCTTAATTTGAACACCATTCAGATTTAATTGCTTATTTTTTAAAGCTAATTCACCACGTAAGTTATTAGCCAATTGATCAATTCGATTGCGTTGTTTTTGTTGAATAGTATTATAACCAACAATTAGCATAACTACCAATAAAATAAAAATCACAACTAATGATACCATTAAATCGGTAAATGCTCGGTCTAGATTAGATTTTACAC
>JBDLTW010000144.1:0-4295 GCA_039805605.1 Pseudomonadota bacterium | reverse complement strand
TTAATAGCATTATTTAAGTGTAACATGTATTGTGTATTTGTTGTAGAGGATGTTTTGCTGTCCAACCATATAGTGCTTGAGACAGGACGCTGGATGAACAGTATTTATAAACATAATAACTGAATCTTGGTTATTTGTATTTTGCTTTAATTAATTATAATATTTTTTAACTGAGTTAAGGAATTAACCTCATAAGTTGGCTGAATATATTGTGGACGTGGTTTAGCATTAAGATTAAGCCAACAAGTATCGATTCCTGCTTGCATCCCTCCAAGAATATCAGAGTCAGGATTATCACCAACAATTAAGATATTATTTTTATCAGGATAATTCATTAACTCAAACGCATGATTAAAAATCTGTGGATGTGGTTTAGCATAACCAACTTGTTCCGAAACAATTACCAGTTCAAAATAGTCTTGCCAACCATGTTGATCTAGTCTTAGTTGTTGTAGCTCAGTAAAACCATTAGTAATGATTGCTAATTTTGTGCGTTGATATAATTGGCTAATTAACTCTTCCGCACCAACTAATAAAGTAGAAATTTGCGCCATAGTGTACATAAACTTGGTGTTTAATTGCAGTGGGCAAATATTAAGTTGATTTGCCCATACACTAAAACGTTGCTGTTTAAGTTGTTCAGCAGTAATTTTACCATTTTGATATTCTACCCACAATGGCTTATTGATTAATTCAAATTGCTGATAATCTTGTTCAGTGAAATTAAGATTAAAGTGTTGTTGAAACAGTGTTTTTAGTCCTGTAAAGGCATCAAAATGAAATAAAGTTTCATCCGCATCAAATAAAATCCATGAATAACGCATAATTACCTCTACTCTATTTAACAGCCTGATTAGCCTTGTTATTTTCCTCATCAATTAGTTGATCTACAGGATCTTCATGATTAACTTTTGTTGTATGATGAATAGTAGATTCACCATTTTCTTCATCAATTAGCTGATCAACTTCAATACTTTCTGAATTAGCACTTTCATTTTCATTAACCTGAATATATTCGCCTTGTGATTGTAAATAAACATCACGCATGGCTGCATAAGGATCTAAAGCTTGGTCGAGTAATTTTTCATGATCAAACAATTGGCTACGCTGATCTAATGCATCAACGCCAAAAACTGACCATGATAATACAGGATCTTTGATAACATAGAATAATGGATTAAAATAGGTATCTGGTAAAATGGCTACTTGATCTCTTATTGTTCCAGGACCTAAAAATGGTACTATAAAATAGCTACTATGTTTCCAACCCCATTTCTTCATGGTATTACCAAAAGTATTCTTATCTTGAGGTAATCCTAATCCTGAGGCTACATCGATAAAACCAAGTAAACCAAAAGTTGAATTTAAAGCAATCCGCATAGTGGTATGCATGGTATTAATACCATTTAATTGTAAAATATCGTTAGCAAGGCTAATTACATCGCGTAAGTTATTATAAAAATTACTAGCTGCAGTACGAATTGGCTCTGGTATGATATAAGTATAACCAACAGCAGCTGGGCGCACTACATAGTGATCGGCTACCATATTAAAGGCAAATACTTTACGATTATAACTTTCATAAGGATCATTTGGGTTTTTATTTGACGCACAACTAGCTAGTGTTAAACCACAAGCTAAGATTAATATTTTAGGTGTGTATTGATTAATTTTCATAAATATATATTATATAACTGAAATAATTTGAAACATAATGGAGATAAATTAATAAGATTAAAATTAACGTTATTATGTTGTGTTTGTTGTTTTAACTCAATTAATACAGCAATTCCTGCTGAATCAATATTAACTAGATTTATAGCATCGAAGATTATCTTTTCAGTTTTTTGCCTACGCAATAAAGAGTTAATTCTATTTAACTCAGTTATTGCATTATGTTTAGTTAAATTTGGAGCTAGTGTAATTGTTAGCATAAACTATTTATCATTTTTCAAATTATCTACTTTAGCATGTAATTGTTTAATTAATTCTGCTACACCGCCATTGTTTTGTACAATGTCATTAAATTGTGAGCGATAAGTCGTTACAATGCTTACTTTTTCTAATTTAACATCATAAATTTTCCATGCATTATTAATTTTCGCTAAATCATACTCAATATTTATCGGTTGATTTTTACTATTTCCATTGCTTGGCATAGCCAATGTACTATTTACTATAGCTTTATTTTGTTTATCACCAATAATACTACTATCAGTAATTGTAACTTGTGCGCCTTTTAGGCGTGATAATGCGCTAGTATATGAATAAATTAGTTGCTGTTTAAATAACTCGATTAATTGATCCTGTTGTGCTTTGGTGGCCAAAGACCAATTACTACCTAAAGCAAGACGTGTCATTAAGTCAAAATTAATTTGTGGCACAATGCTATTTTGGATCATTGTAAAAGATTTTTCATCACTAATATTTTGATTAACTGCTTGACTTAAAATCTGAGCACTAGTTTTTATCACTTCACAAGGTGAGCTCATATTGCAATCTTTAGCTTTTACAAGGACACTTGATTTAGTTTTTGCTGGAGCTGATTCAGTCGTGGCATATGTGCTACCGATTAAACTACAACCTAGTACTAATAATAATTTTTTCATAAAAATCCTTTATTTAGAAGTCATGTTAGTCATAAATTTGCTAATTAGTTGTTCTAAAACTAATGCTGAAGAAGTTAAACTAATGGTATCACCGTTTTTTAATAATTCAGGGTCGGCACCTGATTGTAGACCAATATATTGTTCACCTAATAAACCAGTAGTAAGAATTTCAGCTGAGCTATCATTACTAAATTGGTATTGCTTATCAATTTGTAAGGTAGCTAAAGCTTGATAGGTTTTCGGGTCAAGACTAATTGCGCTAACTCTTCCAACTGTAAAGCCAGATACTTTCACAGGAGCATTAACTTTTAATGAACCAATATTACTAAATTTAGCGTATATAGTATAACTATTATTCTTGTTTTCACCAAAAGTTGTTATATGTGCAACTTTTAACGATAAAAAGGCAATACAAGATAAACCTAAAATAACAAAAATACCTACCCAAAAATCAAGAACACTTCGTTTCATGTATTTATTTTCCTAAAACATAAAAGCAGTAAGTACAAAATCTAAAGCCAAAACAGCCAGAGCAGAATGAACTACTGTTCGAGTAGTCGCTGCTGAAACTCCCTCTGCTGTACTTTTGGCTTGTAAACCTTGATATACCGAGATTAAATTAACAACGATACCAAAGACCAGTGATTTAATAATACCATTGACAATATCTTGACTAAGATCCACACTATCTTGCATTTGTGACCAAAAAGTCCCATGATCTAATTTTAGTAAGATTACACCAACAAAATATCCACCCATAATTCCACAATAATTAAACAACGCAGTTAATAGTGGCATTGAAATAATTCCGCCTAAAAATTTAGGGATAACTACTCGTTTGATTGGATCAACTGCCATTACACTCATTGCGTCTAGCTGTTCCGTAGCTTTCATTAAACCTATTTCTGCGGTTATTCCTGAACCTGCTCGTGAGGCAAATAAAATAGCACTTAATACAGGTCCTAGTTCGCGTAATAAAGATAAGGCAACTAAAGAACCTAATACACTAACGGAACCAAATCTTTGTAAGGTATTATAACCTTGTAAGGCTAAGACCATCCCGACAAACCATCCCGAAATAGCAATAATTAAAATGGACAAAACACCACTAAAAAATATTTCTTTAATAATTAGGCGAGGGCGTCGTATAGCATAGATTATACCACAAATAATATTATAGAGTAAGTGAGCACACTCACCAAGCATAAAAATAAAAGAACTAACAGGGCGACCACAGGCTTGAATTATCTGACTAAAAGATTTCATTATAATCCTAAATAATTATGATATGAACGTTTACTTGGGTATTTAAACTCAAAATCACCATGAATTTCTCCACGTAAAAATTGTTTTACTCGTGGGTCTAAGCTATTTTGCATTATTTGTGGAGTGCCATGGGCAATAACTTCACCATTGGCCATAAAATATAGATAATCAGCAATTTGCATAGTAGCAGGAATATCATGGGTAACTAAAACTGCAGTTTGATGCAGTGAGTTATTTAATTTTTTAATTAACATCGCTATGCTGTTTAATGAAATGGGGTCTAATCCAGTGAATGGTTCATCATAGAGCATAATTTCAGGATCTAGAGCAATAGCTCGAGCCAAAGCTACTCGACGTGACATTCCACCAGATAATTGTGCGGGAAATAATTCTTGAGTGCCAGTTAAGCCAACCGCTTCA
>JBDLTW010000143.1:0-6780 GCA_039805605.1 Pseudomonadota bacterium | reverse complement strand
CCACAAATTGGTTTAATCTTAGCTCTGATGTTTTTTTATCGCGCACCTGATAATTTAATTACTCATTATTTTGATTTATTTTATCTTCATTTTGGTTTCACTAAAACCAATATTGCATTTGGCTATAAGCTCTATGGTATGCTAGTTGCATCTTTAGGTGGTCTATTTTGTATTAAATTGATCGCCAAATATGATTACTTTAATTGTTTAAATTTAGCTTTAGTTGCACATCTTGGTTCATATTTATTGATTTATGGATTAAGTCAAGCACATTTGTCATTATGGGGATTTTACCTTGGCGTTACTATTGAAGAGTTTAGTCGAGGAATGACTATGATAGTATTTTGGTCTTTTCAAACCTATATTTGTCAACGCCAACATATTTTAATTCAACTAGCTGTGTTAACTGCTATTGATAGTTTCAGTTATAGTATTTTAAGTGCACTTGCTGGAAGTTTAATTAATTATTTTGGCTATGCTAATTTTGTTGGCTGTGTCATATTAAGTTTTATTCCAGCATTTATTATTATTCGTCAATTAAAAACTGCACCAGCGCTTAAATAATTCTAGCTGTTGCTTAGTTGTAGTTAATTGAGCAAATTGGCTAAATAACTCATCAGTTGCTTGAGTGAATAACTGTGGATTAGCTTGTAAATACCATTTGATATGCTTACGGGCAAAACCCAAAGCTAATGGTTCACCATAATGTTGATGAATTAAATTTAGATGATGATTTATAAGCTTAAATTTTTGCTGTGAAGTAAAGGTAATTAAGTCCTGTTTAGTCAAATAAGTTTTAATTTGCTCAAAGAGCCATGGTTGACCTAAAGCACCTCGTCCAATATAAAGTCCATCAGCATTAGTGAATTCTAAAACTTGATAAGCCTGTTGAGGCGTAGTAATATCACCATTAGCAAAAACAGGAATAGACAGTAATTGTTTAACTTGTGCAATTAATTCATAACGTGCCTCACCTAAATAAAAATCACAACGCGTTCGCCCATGAATAGTTAAAGATTTCACTCCTGCATCTTGAGCTATTTGCGCAATAGTTAAAATATTCTGCTGTTGCTCATCCCAACCTAAACGAGTTTTTAAATAAATCGGAATAGACACAGCCTTAACAGTTTCCTGTAATATCTGTGCCACTAGTTTTTCATTGCGTAATAAAGCAGATCCTGATAATACATTACAAACTTTTTTAGCTGGACAACCCATATTAATTTCGACAATATCAGCACCAAGCTCATAAGCGGCCTGTGAAGCTTGTACGACTAATTGAGGACTTGCGCCACCAATTTGGATAATTTTTGGTTGCTCAATAAAATCGCTTTTTAGGCGTAAACTAGTTTTATTACTTTGCCATAACTGAGTTTGACTAGTTATCATTTCTGATATAGCATAATCTGCTCCTAAATTAGTAGCTAAATAACGAAAAGGTGCATCAGTTATACCCGCCATTGGCGATAAAACTAGTTTACGTTGAGCAAATTTCATTTAACTTAACTACCTATATTATCAATAAGTAAATGCTCAACAGTTTGATCCTTAAGTACGGCTAAATCAATAATCTGATGAACATCTTTTTCATCAACATAAGTGTACCATTTCCCTTCAGGATAAATAACACAAACAGGAGCCTGCTTACAGCGACCTAAACAACCAGATTTACTAGCGCGATATTTCCCCTCACCCCATAAATTTAACTGTTGTAGATACTGTTTTGCGGTAGTAAAACCTAAATCACTACTTATATCGCCACAACCATCAGCGTTGCTACGTTGGTTAGTACAGAAAAAAATATGTTTACGATAATGCATAATTTAACCTTTTCAAATAAAGCCTAACGTAAGTACGTATGGGCATCAAAAATTTCCTTAATTTGTTTGCTTAATTCTAATTGCTCAGCTTTAGCTAAACAATTTAATGATTTCTTGGCTAAATCTAACATTAACAATGGGTCATAACCAACGCTTTTTAATGAATCATTATTGGTAAACCCATCATGAATATCATCAATAATAAAACCACCCTTACCATCTAAAGAAATATCTAAAGTAGTAACTTTACCAAATAAATTATGCATATTACCCATGATTTCTTGATAAGCACCAACTAAAAACACACCTAATAGATATGGATTATTTGGATTATAGCGAGGTAATTTAAGAGATGGTTCATTACCTTGGTAATCCATATAATGATTGATCTTACCGTCAGAATCACAAGTTATATCCTCAATAATTGTACGCATGACAGGTTCGTCATTGAGTTGAGATAAAGGTAAAACAGGAAATAATTGTGCAATAGCCCAACTATCAGGCATTGATTGAAATAAAGAAAAATTAGCAATAATTTTCTTAGCTAAATCTTCATCTAGTAAATCATATAGTTCTCGATGAGAGCGATGTAATGGATTTAAACGCTTAATAATTTCTAATTTTATATGTGAAAATAATTGTTCAGCAAGAGCGCGTTTTTCTAAAGATAATTCACCAGCAGCAAAACGGCTATGTAAACTTTCAATTGCAACCAAGCTTGAAGTGTAAATTTCATTAATTGGCAACTTATCAAAAGAATCAAGCATATTGTCTAGTTCAACTAAATCTTCGTCATTAGTTTTACCTATATCTGGAATTTCTTCACCAACCACACTTTCTACCTCAACTATATCAGTAACAAATACAGCATGATGAGCAGTAGTTGCGCGACCTGATTCAGTGTAAATTTGTGGTAAAGGTAAATTATTTGCTTGAGCTAATTGTTTGACACAAGATAATATAGTTAAGGCATATTCGGATAAATTATAATTAGTTGAGTTAAAACTACGGGTACGACTACCTTCATAATCTACTGCTAAGCCACCACCTGTATCAATAATTTTAATTGGAACACCTAATTTATGTAACTGTACATAAACTTGAGCTAATTCATTAATATAATGCTGAATATCTTTTACATTAGCAATTTGTGAACCTTGATGGCAATGAATTAAGTGCAAACAATCCAATAAATCATGTTGCCGTAATAATTTAATTAGCTCTAGAACTTGAGTAGTACTTAAACCAAATTTAGATTTTTCACCACCTGAATGTGCCCACTTACCTGCCAAACTCAAAGCTAAACGACATCTAACACCTAATAAAGGTTTTACGGCCAACTGCTGTGATAATTCAATTACATGTTTAGCTTCGATCATCTTTTCAATCACAATTGTAATATTACGCCCAATTTTGCGTGCAATTAAAGCTAATTTAATATAATCACGATCTTTATAACCATTGCATACTATTGGTGTTTTATTATTAGTTACCTGCGATAATACAGCTAATAGTTCAGCTTTACTTCCTGCCTCTAAACCATTATTCGCCTTAGCTGCTACTACGCTTTCGACTACGGCACGATTTTGATTTACTTTAATCGGATAAATTAAGGTATATTCAGGCGCATACTCTAATTCTTTACGTGCTTGATTGAATGCCTTAGTAATTCGTTCAACACGATTTTGTACTATATCAGTAAAACGTAAAATCAATGGTGTTGCCAAATTATGTTGACTTTTTACTTGTTGAACAATAGCAGTAAGAGCAACAGGTGTATCTTTAAGATATTTACCTCTTCGTACTACAATTTCACCATCTTTATTGATATCAAAATAGCTATTGGCCCAGCCATTTACACAATAAAAATCAATGGATTTTTTATAATTCCAGATTTGCTCTTTAGTTAATCCCATTTGAAGATGTCCTTAATTAAAAAACTAATTTTACGATGCGAATAAATAATATATCCCATTATAAAAAAACCAACAGGAATAGCAATTAATTCTAGCTCATAAATAATTAGATTATGTTTATATTGTAATTCTGTAGTTGGGATAAATGCCAAAACTATAGCTAATAATACTGATGAATAAACCATAATTGCAACTAATTTAGCCATTTTATCCGATAAAATTAAACGATGCAAGGCATTATTATGCCTTAATTTTAAATATGCCACTGATAAAAATAAATACGGTAAAAAATAAATCACTGCTGACATTAAAATTAACTCCATAAAGTTAATTGATGGCATAAATGAGATTAGAATAATAATAACCGTAACTAATACTCCCTGTAAAATTAAACCATTAACTGGAACGTGATTAGCATTTAATCGTTGTAACCAGTTAGGTAAAATATTGGGTGCAGTACCATGAAAAAACACCATATTCGAGGTAATTAGCCACAAATTTAACCGACCAAAATCAACAAAGACTATCGAGATAATTAAAGCATTAATTAGCCACAATGGCCAATGAAGACGAAGAATAACTATTTGTAAAGCAGGTATAAAGCCACCATTGCTATTTATTTCACTAGGTTTTACGATTAAATTTAACGCAATGGTACTACATAAATATAAAGTTAAAAGTAAAAAACTACTAATTAAAATTGATTTAATTAAACTAGTATCTTTAGTCCGTGAAGCACGGCAAAAAGTTGGAATAACTTCGACTCCAGCTAAAGCAAACATTAAAATAGATAAATTAGATAATAATTGTAAAGTATTACTCTTATGTGGTATCTCAATAAAATTATTAAAATTAGTTGCACTATGCCAATTACGACTAAAATAATAGTAAGCTCCCGCTACAATTAAAGTCAAACATAAGCGTAGATTAGAAAATCCTGAAATAGTTGCTACTTTAGTAATTGAGCGAATACCGCGAATATTTAAGATAATCGCTAACCAAAAACAACAAATGATCGTGAACATAATAAATATTTGATTAGCAATTAAAGAATTTTTACCACTTAAACGTGCAATATTCAGAGCAATAAAAGAAAGCATTCCAGGATAATAGACTACATTATTTACCCAATAAAACCAAGCAGTAAAAAATCCACTGCGGTGACCAAGACCTTTGGTTACCCATAATGAAATACCACCATTTTGTGGGTAATTTAAAGATAGCTCCAAAACCATAAATGATAAAGGTAAAAAAAACATTAATCCAGCAATTAACCACAAGACTATCGAAAATGGACCAATACTACTTGCAAATGGTATCCATCTAACACCTAAACAAGTAGTCACCAACATCATAATTAATGTGCGACTACTTATAGTTTGAATATGATTATTATTCATTAAATAATTATTCTAGCGTTCATTAGCTAATAAACAAATAATATCACAAGCAATATGAGCAGCAGCTAAAGCAGTAATTTCACTATGGTCATAACTTGGAGCTACTTCTACTACATCTGCACCAATTAAATTTAAACCCGTCAAATTACGAATAATTGCTAAACTCTGTGCTGAACTTAAACCACCAGGAACGGGTGTCCCTGTACCAGGTGCAAAAGCAGGATCTAGGCTATCAATATCATAGGTCAAATAAACTAAATTATCGCCAACAATTTCTTTAATGCGACTAACTACTTTTTGCCAACCATTATTATGAACATATTGTGCATCTAAAATATTAGTTCCCATGAAATCATCATTCCAAGTTCGAATACCTATTTGCACGGATTTATCAGGATCAACAATTCCATTTTTTATTGCTTTATAAAACATTGTACCATGATTTAATGAGTATTCTTCATCATCAGGCCAAGTATCACAATGAGCATCAAAATGAATTAATGAAATACCTTTACCATATTTTTCGGCCAAAGCTAATAAAATTGGATAGGTAATATAGTGATCACCACCAAAAGTTAAAGGAAAAACATCTTGAGCAATAATTGAACTAATATGATTTTTAATTGCATCGCGGATAGTAGCAGGATTATGTGGATCTAAAAAACAATCACCATAATCAACTACAGCCAAACGGTCAAAAGGATCAAATCCCCAAGGATAAGGTAATAACTCAGCTAATTGAACTGAAGCCTGACGAATTGCACGAGGACCAAGACGAGCACCACTACGATAAGTTACTGCTAAATCAAATGGAATGCCACTAATTGCAATATCTACACCAGTTAAATCTTTAGTGTAATTACGTCGCATAAAACTAGTAACTCCACCATAAGTCATTTCAAAATTAGAACCTTTTAGCTTATCGCGCGCAATAGCTGCATCAACTAATTGTGTCATTAATGAGTTCCTTTACAAAAATTAATGTTGTGTTGGTGATTTGCTGCGAAATCCCCAAAATAGAATAATTAGCCCAGCAATAATCATTGGCAATGAATAAAATTGTCCTAATGATAATCCTGTTAATTTAACAATACCCGTAGCAAAAGCATCAGGTTCACGGAAAAACTCCAAAATAAATCGAGTAATTCCATAACCAAGCATAAACACACCTGAAATTTGTCCTAAATTACGAGTTTTACGCGTAAAAATAAATAAGACTAAAAATAAAATCAAGCCCTCACTAAGTGCTTCATAAATTTGTGAAGGATGGCGAGGTAAATTAGATCCTGATTGAGGAAAAACCATACCCCATGGTAAACTAGGATCACAAAAACGCCCATATAATTCACCATTAATAAAATTGCCAATTCGCCCAAACATTAAACCAATTGGTACAAATGGTGCGACAAAATCAGATAAAACAAAAAAATTACTATTTATCTTACGAGCATAACAATATAAAGCAACAAATACACCAAGCATCCCACCATGAAAAGACATTCCACCGTCCCATGTTTTGACCATATCTATAGGATGAGTTAAATAGTAACTGGGTTGATAGAATAAACAATAACCTAAACGCCCCCCCAAAATTACTCCAATTGCCGCATAAAATAGTAGGTCATCAACCATATCTTCTTGTAA
>JBDLTW010000142.1:0-8202 GCA_039805605.1 Pseudomonadota bacterium | reverse complement strand
TAATTATGGCCATTCCGTTAATTTTATGGATTGGATTTGCACCAAATATAGTCCTACATAATTTAAAATTAAATTATGAAGTATTTATAATTTGTCAAATTATTGCGATTGGTGGCTTATCTATTTCAAGTATTTTTGTGCAATTTTTAGCAGGTAAATGGAAATTCTATCACTTAATTAAGCGTGGTAGCTATATTTCTTTGTCGGGGATTATTTTAGCACTCATTGGTCATTCTTCAATTTATGTTTTGGCTAGTGGTTTATGTGTTTATAGCATTGGTGTAGGCCTAGGTAATGGTAGTATGATTCGTATTACGATGAGAAGCCAAAAAAATTCATCTCAAGCCATGGTTACATCATTAATGACGTTTCTTCAAACTTTAGTATTTGCTATAGTTATTGAAGCTGCCAATCATATTTTAGCACTGTATAATTACTCACCGCTAAGCTTTTGTTTAGCTTGTTTATTAAGTGTTATTATTGGTTTTATGCTTACTAGAAAATTCGCAAAACGTCATAAAGATCGTGAATGGGAATAATAATCAAATTATGCAAAACCATGCTGACGAAGAAAATCTAAATTTACTAATGAACTATGCTTGACTATATTGGCCTTATTTTGGTATTTAGCTAAAATATCATTTTCTAAATTAACCATTGTACCAACTAATTGTTTGCCTAAAATTGTTTGCTCTTGAGTATGCGGAATTAAAGATACTTGTAACCAATCATTAGCACAATCGACAATAGTCAAGCTAGTTCCATCAATTGCAATCGAGCCTTTTTTTACGCAATACTGCGCAATTTCATTAGGGATTTGAATGGTAAATAATTCAGAGTTTTCTAAACGCTTACGTTGAATAATTTTACCTACTCCATCAATATGCCCACTAACAATATGCCCATCAAAACGCCCATTATTTAACATCGCTCGTTCTAAATTAACCAAACTACCATTAATTAATTTCGCCAGAGCTGTGCTCTTAAAAGTAACAGGCATAACATCAACACTAAATTGAGTTGCAGTAAATTTAACTACGGTTAAACACACACCATTAACTGCAATACTATCACCAATTTTCAGCTGTTCAACCACGATTTTAGCTTGAATTACTAATTGAAGTGTTTGTCCACTACGAACTATTTGCTTAATTTTACCAATTTCTTCAATAATACCTGTAAACATATTAGATAACCTTTGCAATTAATTTAATATCGTCGCCTAATTGCGTTAGATGACAAAATTTTAGTTTTAAATTATTTTCTAAATCAGCAAAACCGCTTCCAGCAAATAAATGTTTGGCCTGGGTTGAGCCAATTAATTGTGGACTAATATAGCTAATAATTTGATTGACGCATTTGGCATCAATTAAACTACTGTAGACACCTTCACCACCCTCAACTAAAATACTCCAAATTTGTTGTTGATATAAATAACTTAAAATTTCACGAATATTTGCTGTGGCTAAATAAATTACTCGACAACCAAATTGTTGATAAGGATAATGACGCTCTGGCTGGGCAATCTGTGTAATAATCCATGTTGATGCTAACTGATCGGCAACTAAGTGACAGTTTAACGGTGTCCGTAATTTTGGATCTAAAATAATACGAATAGGATAACGACTTGGTTTGGCTAATAAATGTGGGGTTAAACTTGGATTATCCGCCAGAACTGTACCAATTCCAACTAAAATTGCTTCATGTGTTTGTCGATAATAATGAGCATCAACTCGCGCTTTAGTTGCGGTAATCCATTTACTTGAATTAGTTTTAGTTGCAATTCTACCATCTAAACTCATACCAACTTTTAAGCTAATATAGGGTAAATTAGTTTGGATATTATGAAAAAAAACTTCATTAAGTTCCCAAGCTTGATCTTCGAGAACGCCTGTTATTACTTCAATCCCTGCTTGTTCTAAACGCTTAATTCCATTACCTGCGACTAACGGATTTGGAT
Organism: Pseudomonadota bacterium; assembly: GCA_039805605.1. Classification (GTDB taxonomy): domain Bacteria; phylum Pseudomonadota; class Gammaproteobacteria; order Burkholderiales; family UBA11063; genus Aquella. The sequence continues at coordinate 6,242 of JBDLTW010000142.1, read as the reverse complement.
CTAGATTAGCAATAACTACCTGTTTAATCCCTGCTTTAATTACTTGTTCAACGCAGGGAGGCGTTCTACCGCTATGGCTACATGGTTCTAAATTAACGTATAAGGTAGCATCATGAGCATTTTCACCAGCTTGAGCTAGAGCAAATACTTCGGCATGTGCTTTACCTGCTTGTAAATGAGTACCAATGCCAACTACTTGATTATTTTTAACCACAATAGCTGCAACCTTGGGATTTGGACGGGTTTGCACCACCATTAATTCAGCTAAATTTAACACCTGTTGCATATATTGTTGATGTGTTAACATTCTTAATCCATTAAAATTATAGTTAATTAAAATTTAGTTTATTGAGTTCGATATTATAGCCTACTTAGCTAGATTTTAATAGTAGGCATCTAAAAATGATGCCTACTAGTTTAAACATTAAACAGCTAATTAAACTTCTAAGGTTTTAGCATGATGACGAATTAGTTCTAATAATAATTTAAATGGTCGCCCTGTACTACCTTTAGCATCAACAGTATGGGCAGTTCCTGCGATATCTAAATGCGCCCATTTGTAATCAGTAAACTCTTTAAGGAACATGGCAGCTGTTACACTTCCACCTTTGCCACCCCAACCACCAATATTTAATAAATCGGCATGGTTACCTTTTAGCAAATTAGCATATTCATCAAATAAAGGCATCCGCCATACTTTATCACTAGCTAAAACTGATGCTTGTTGAATTTTTTGATGTAGCTCTTCATCATTAACATATAAGCCACTAGCCACACTACCTAAGGCAATTACACATGCACCCGTTAAAGTTGCCACATCAATAACAAATTCAGGATTAAATTGTTTAGCATAATCTAAAGCATCACATAAAATTAAACGACCTTCGGCATCAGTATTTAAAATTTCAATTGTCTTACCCGCACGTGATTTTACAATATCACCAGGTTTTTGTGCATGACCTGATGGCATGTTTTCACATGTAGGCACTAAAACTACTAAATTTACTGCCAAATCTAAACTAGCAACTGCAGCAAAGACACCTAATACAGTAGCAGCTCCACACATATCATATTTCATATCATCCATATTAGCACCTGGCTTTAATGAAATCCCACCCGAATCAAAAGTAATCCCTTTACCAACTAAAACAATTGGTTTAATTTCGCTATTAGTGCCAGTATATTCTAAACGAATAAATTTTGGCTCTTCTGATGATCCTTTAGCAACGCCAAGGAAAGTATGCATCTGTTCTTGTTCAATAGCCTGACGGTCTAGAATAATTGCCTTTACTTTAGCTAAGTTAAGCTTAACAAAATCTTCGGCAGTTTTAGCTAAATAACTAGGTGTAGCCAAATTTGAAGGGCTATTAGCTAGATCTCTAACCAGAAAATAACCATGAATAATTTTATTAACTCGAGTAAATAGCGCAGGATCTAAACCAGCTTGACTAATTAAATTTAACTGAGTTAAACTTAATTCAGTTTTTGTAGTTTTAAAAGTATCAAAATAATATAAGCCATTAGCAAAATCTACTAAAAATTTTTCAATGTTATCATCAGCAACTAAATTCAATTGATCACTCAATAAAGCATCACCATAAATAGCTAAATTGGTAATTTTACGTTGCGAGATTAACTTAGCTAATTGACTAGCTACATTACTAAGAGTAGTTAAATTATATTTTTCTTGACTACCTAAGCTAACTAAGAAATTATTATTCACCTGAGTAAACGATCCTGCATTAGTTAAATCATCAAATAATTGATGATTAGGATTCAGTTGATTAAGTTTAGTTTCTATCTCATGACTAAAGCTAAAAAACACATTAGCTTGTGAATTAATTGAAGAGTTAATTGAACTTAAGTTACATTCAATTACATGATTTTTAATTTTTAACTGCATAAAAAACTCCTAAAAAGTTAAAAAACAAATACATAACCTTGTGGCATTATGTTAAAATTAACACTTAATTACTATATTCTAGCACTTATTATGTTATTAAAAAATATTTTTTTTCGCGAACTGGTCGCAAACGCCTCTAAAATTTTGGTTGTATTAATCATTATTTTACCAGTAACTGAGCTATTTAAGCTACTAAATCAAGCCGCTAGTGGGCATATTCCTACGGTTACCTTGTTCACGTTTATGCTTTATGGAACGTTAGCTAGTTTTCCGATGATTTTGAATATCGCTAGTTTTTTGGCAATTGTTATTACGGTTAATCGCTACTCCAAAGATCATGAATTGTCAATTTGGCTTTCTAGTGGAATTTCTCCATTTAAATGGCTAAAATTAACTGCGTGGTTTGTTGCCCCATTAGCATTAATCTGTGGACTATGTTCAATGGTAATAACGCCATGGGCAGTACAGCAATCTAATCAATATGCTAAATTTTTGGTTAAACAAGCCGCACCTATTGCTCTTTCCCAAGGAGTATTTAAAGAGGCTAAAGATAGTCAAGATGTTTATTACATTGAAAAGTATTCTTTAGAAAGTGGAAATGCTCAAAATTTATTCTTACAGTATACTGATGAAAGCAATACCACCTATAATATTAATGCTAAGGCAGGAATTTTAAATGAAGATCATGGAATATTAAGTTTCACCTTATATAACGGTACTCGTAACCAGTTAAATAATTTTAGTGATAATCGAATTATGTTGATGCAATTTGCAACCTTTAAAGCAACGCTTAAACAAAGTTACGATCCGCAACGGGATAAAATTCAACTTAATTCACAATCTTATTCAACTTTAGATTTAATTCGTCAATATAATGATGAAGCACATAATCGTGGTGAATTATCATGGCGTTTGTCAATTATGATTATGACTTTTGTGATGGGTTTAATTGCATTGCCATTAAGTATGCAGACCTCGCGAGTACAAGGTAGTTTAGTCTTTATTTTTCCGCCGATAATTTATGGTGTTTATCAAAATATCATTATGACCATTAATGCCCAAATTAATGATAATAAACTTTTTTCAGCATTTTGGACTATGCCAGTTCATATGTGTTTAATCTTAGTCGCACTAGGTTTGACTTATTATAAAAGTAAACCAAATGGCTATTTCTTATCCAAGAACAAATAATGAAGTTAATTACTCGCTATATCTTTAAAAAATGTGCACTTAATACAGTTATGCTATTATTTGCGTTCTCAGTTATTTACCTGATTATCAATGCTATTCAAGAATTAGGTGAAATTGGTAAAGGTGAATATGACTCCAGTGCCATGGTTATTTACTTATTAGCTCAATTGCCTGAATATTTGTATTTACTTGCGCCATTGGCAGTATTAATTGGTGTGATGACGGGTATGTTAAATTTAGTTAAAAGTTCAGAATATGCAATTATGCGAACTTCTGGAATTTCACTATTTAAAGTAACGCAAATTTTAGCTGTGTTTGGGCTATTCTTTGCGATTATTACTTTTAGTTTGGGTGAGTTTGTTGCTCCCAAATCTAATCAATTTGCCAAAGTCTATAAATTAAATAAATTAGATCAACGAATTTCCACCGAATTATCTACTGGTGTTTGGAGTAAAGATGGTGCACATAACATCATTAATATAAAAGAAATAAATCCCACCAATAGCAGTTTAATCAGTGGAATACAAATTTTTGCTTATAATAATAATCAAGAATTAAAACAGTACATTAATGCAGAAAGTGCCAGTTACGACCAAAATAATAAAGCATGGATTTTAAATAATTCTACCATATTTAATTACTTAGGTAATAAAATTGATATTCAACATCCTTTACATTATCAATGGAGCTCAACAATTGATCCGAGTTATTTCAAAGTGCTAATTATTTCACCTGATGATATGCCAGCTTTGGGCTTATATAAATACATTCAGCACCTACAAGCTAATAAACAAGCAGTAAATCGTCATCAAATATCCATGTGGAGTAAATTGCTTTATCCATTAGCCTGTATTTCCATGGCATTAATTGCAATTGGTTTTGTTCCAAATAATGGGCGAAATATTAATTTATCAACTAAGTTATTTATTGGCATTTTAATTGGAGTAACTTTTTTCTTTAGTAATAAATTAATTGGTTATCTTGCTGTATTGTTTGAGTGGAATGCAGTTTTATCAGCTACTATTCCAACCGTATTACTATTTTTAGCTGGTTCAGTTACTTTGTGGCGTAAAGAAAATTAATTGCGATGCTCAAAAATTGCTGGGTCGCCACTTTGCGCAGATCCTTGAGTTGGGTTGTTAATTTCCTGATGTGTTGGATTAATTACCGAGCAACCTTCAATAAAATTTAAGCTGAGCATCAGGCTAATAAGTAGCAATGTTTTGTGCATGATTTAATTCCTTTGTTAATTAAAATTATTAATAAGTGATTATAGCAAATTTTGCCTTAAATATGCTTAGATTAATTTTTATTTCGCATCTTATTGCGCATTAAAATAATTAATTTAACAATCAATTCAATTTCAAAAACTAATCCTCAAGGAAGATTAATTGTGCAAAAAATTAAATATCAAATTACTCTCCAACCACAACAACATTGTTATATAATTACTTTAAGTTTTTTCTCAAGCTCTAATTTATGTAGCTTAAGCCTACCAACATGGATACCAGGTAGCTATATGATACGTGAATTTAGCCGTAATATTATTCAATTGAGTGCTACAGCTAATGGTGTTGAATGCCAATTTACTCAACAGAATAAAAACACTTGGGTGGCTGAACATGATGATTTACTTAATGCTTCCATTGTCATTAGCTATAAAATATATGCTTTTGAATTAGGTATTCGTAGTGCTTATTTAGACGATCAGCGAGGCTATTTTAATCCTAGTAGCTTATGCTTATTAGTTGAAGGTTATCAAGAACAAGCACAACAAATAATTATTGAAAATTTACCTAATACTTGGCAAGTTGCTTGTGGTTTAACTACGGATACTTCAGTTACTCAATTTACTGCTAAATCTTATGATGAATTACTTGATATGCCTTTTGAATTAGGTAATTTTCAATGTCATCAATTTAATCTACTAGGTATTACTCATCGTTTAATTATCTCAGGAACATATCCACAATTTGATCTAAAACGACTAATTAAAGATATTCAAACTATTTGTTTATATCAGATTAATCTATTCGCTAATCAGCTCCCATATACTAATTATACTTTTATTTTACATATTGGCGGTGAGATATGCACTGGTTTAGAGCATCGTAATTCAACTTTACTGATGGCGCCTTATTATGTTTTACCTAATTTACAAGCAAGTAATAATTCTGATTATCATAAGTTATTAGGTTTAATTAGCCATGAATTTTTTCATACGTGGAATGTTAAGCAGATTAAACCTCAAGCATTTATTCCCTATAATTTACAACAAGAAAATTATACAAAATTATTATGGTGGTTTGAAGGTGTAACCTCATATTATGATGATTTGGTATTATATCGTAGTGGTATAATTAGTCAAGAAGAATATCTAAAATTAGTTATACAAAACATTAATAATGTTTATAAATTTGCTGGAGTAAAACAGCAAAGTGTTGCCAATAGTAGTTTAACTAGCTGGATCAAATATTATCGTCAAGATGAAAATAGCCCCAATAGCATTGTAAGCTATTATGTAAAGGGCGCACTAATTGCTTTAGCTTTAGATTTACTAATTCGTGACCAATCGCAATTTAGTTTAGATGATGTAATGCGTTATTTGTATCAAAATTACTTAGCTACTGGTCAAGGAATTGGTGAAGAACAAATTGCTGAATTAATTTATGCCTCGACCAAAGTCGATCTCAAAGAGTTTATTTATTTAGCTACTGAGACGTGTCAAGATTTACCTCTAAGTGAGCTATTTCTTAAAGTTGGCTTACAATTAGTTCCACAATTAGCTACCAATCATCAACAACAAGGAAGTTATTTCGCTAACCAAGAACCATTTAAGACACACCTAAATCAAGTGGTATATTTGGGCATAAAAGGAGAGCAACAAGCATTAGGCTATTTAATCAAAAATATCTATAATAACAGTCTAGCCCACAATCAAGGCTTGGCAGTGGGGGATATTTTAATTGCTATTGACAACATTAAAATTACCAATTTGGAACGCCAATTAAGTTTTTATCAATTAGGTTCTAAGATTAAATTAACTTTATTCCGTCAAGAGTGTTTATTAAACTATGATTTAACGCTAACTGCAAATACCGTTCAAGTTTATAATCTACAATTAATTTCAAATAAATTATTGGCTAAT
>JBDLTW010000141.1:0-10645 GCA_039805605.1 Pseudomonadota bacterium | reverse complement strand
GCGAAGAGCAGCTAGTTAAAATAGCTGATGAACAACATGCAACAACCACTAAACAACTTAATTTTTTTATCATCCAAATATATTCCTATGACTAATTAATTATACTTAAACTAGTATTTTAACGTCTTTTGAGATGATTGTGTGTATAATTTTATTATCAATTAGTTAACTAATAAATTTTTAAAATATATAACAAATAGTTATATATAACATATTTATGTGTATTTATGCAACAAATAAGGTTATAATGAATTTATAATTGTATTATAGTAAAATAAATCCTCTGATTAATCAGAGGGTTTATAAAAATTTAAGTTCAAATTTTTTATTTATAGTGTGCTTCAACACATGCAATTGCGATCATATTAACCAAGCGTCGTACCGTTGAAATAGTACTTACTATATGAGCAGGTTTGTTAATACCCATTAAAATTGGTCCAACAGTTACTCCATCCGAAGAAGATACCCGCATTAGATTATATGAAATACTAGCGGCTTCAATATTCGGCATAACTAATAAATTAGCAGGACCAATTAAAGGTGAATCTGGCATGGTTTTACTACGAATATCAGGGATTAAAGCCGCATCAGCATGCATTTCACCATCAATTTGTAACTCGGGGTTTGTTGTTTGAACTATTTCTAAAACTTGGCGCATTTTTTGTGCACTTGCAGATTCTCGGTGTGAACCAAAACTACTATGAGAAACTAAAGCAATGCGAGGCTCTATTCCCATGTGTGCAATTGTCTTAGCTGCCATTCGGGTAATTTGAGCTAGTTCAGTAGCATTTGGATTTTCATTAACATGGGTATCAGCAATGAATAAAGTACCATTAGGTAACATTAACGCATTCATGGCTGCAGCTATTTGTTCAGGGTTATTATACCCTAAAATTTCTTTAATAATATTGAAATGGTCATCATAATTACCAGCTAGACCGCAAATCATACCATCAGCATCGCCATTATTAATTAGCATTGCACCAATCAATGTTCTGCGCGTTAGCATATGATCGCGAGCGGTTTCTTCACTAATACCTTTACGCTTCATTATTTGATAATAACGTTGCCATAGTACTTTATAACGATAATCGTTTTCAATATTAACTAATTCAAAATCAACGCCAATTTCAATATTTAACCCAAGTTTATTAATACGTTTTTCAATTACAAATGGTCGTCCAATTAAAACTGGTTTGGCAATTTTTAGGCTTTTCAGCTCAGATACAGCAAGTAATGCACGTTCATCTTCACCTTCACACAAAATAATTCGCATTGGTTTTTGTTTAGCCATTTTCATAATTGGTCGCATAAACATACTTGAACGATAAATGTATTCATTTAATTGTTGTACATAAGCTTTCATATCTTTGATCGGACGTGTAGCAACTTGGCTATCCATTGCAGCTTGTGCAATTGCAGGAGCAATTACTTCAATTAACCGCGGGTCTAAAGGTTTAGGAATTAGATAATCACGCCCAAAGCGTAATTCTTGACCACCGTAGGCACTAGTTACTTTTTCATTAGGTTCTAACGTAGCTAATTTGGCAATTGCTTTTACTGCAGCAATTTTCATTTCTTCATTGATAGTTGTTGCGCCAACATCTAAGGCACCTCGAAAAATATAAGGGAAACATAAGGCATTATTAACTTGATTTGGATAATCACTTCTACCAGTTGCAACAATAGCATCTGGGCGTACCTGATAAACTAATTCAGGTAAAATCTCTGGAGTTGGATTAGCCAGAGCAAAAACCAATGGATTTTCAGCCATACTAGCAATCATTTCAGGGGTTACACTACCTGGACCTGATAAGCCTAAGAAAATATCTGCATTTTGTATAACTTCATCTAGTTGACGAGCATTGGTATCTTGAGCATATTGTTGTTTAGATGGATCTAGATTTTCACGTTGGCTATGAATAACACCTTTAGAATCACATACATAAATATTTTTATGTTGAGCACCTAAACTAACTAATAAATTTAAACAAGCAATGGCTGCGGCACCTGCGCCTGAAACAACAATTTTTACTTGTTCAATTGCTTTGTTAATAATAATTAGACCGTTTAAAGTGGCCGCCGCTACAACGATGGCTGTTCCATGTTGATCATCATGGAAAACAGGAATAGCTAAGCGTTCTTTTAATTTACGTTCAATTTCAAAACATTCAGGAGCTTTTATATCCTCAAGATTAATACCACCAAAAGTTGGTTCTAAGGCTGCCACAACCTCAACAAATTTATCTACATTAGTTTCATTTACTTCAATATCAAAAACATCAATTCCAGCAAATTTCTTAAATAAAATACCTTTACCTTCCATTACAGGTTTACCAGCAAGTGCACCAATATTGCCTAAACCTAAAACGGCAGTTCCGTTGCTGATTACTGCTACTAAATTACCTCGATTGGTATATTCATAGGCAGTTAGAGGATCTCTTGCTATTTCAATACATGGTGCTGCTACACCAGGTGAGTAAGCAAGTGATAAATCACGTTGAGTAGTTACTGGTTTAGTTGAAACTACTTGAGTTTTACCAGGTCGTGGTAAGCGATGATAATCTAAAGCATCTTTGGTTAGTTGTTCATTTAAATTAAATTTATCACTCATCGTTGAATACCTTATATAATGTATAAATTAAATATTAGCCAGTAATTGTACTATAATTTGGTCAATTTATATAGTGCATTGCACTAATTAAAAACCCACCAAACAAGAGGTGGGATATTATAAGGTTAAGTACTAACCAAGTAAGCTACGTAGCATCCATACGGTTTTTTCATGAACTTGTAAGCGCTGGGTAATTAAATCTAAAGTTACTTGATCATTTGCTTGATCGGCAACATCTAAAATTCCACGAGCGGTACTAATTACGGTTTCATGTGCTTGAATTAAAAATTTAATCATATCCTGAGCAACTACATCACCAGTATGTTCATTAATTTTGGTTAATTGGCTAAATTCGGCATAACTACCTGGTGCAATAAAACCTAATGCACGAATACGTTCGGCGATTAAATCTACAGCTAATGCTAATTCAGTGTAATGAGTTTCAAACATTAAATGCAAGGTATTAAACATCGGTCCTGTTACATTCCAATGGAAATTATGGGTTTTTAGATACAATGAATAGCTATCTGCCAATAGCTTAGCTAACTCATTAGCAATAGCAATTCGTTGCTCTTGAGATAAGCCATCATTAATATTAAAAAATTGTTGTTTTAACATAATTATGTTCCTTTATTAGTTAAAATATTTATTACTTTTTTATTGATTATATACTGTCCATGCCATTCCCCAATTTGAATCACCTTGGCCATTAAAAGATAATTCATAGCTAATTCCAGTATAACCATTAGTACAAACTAATAGTCCAGCAGTTGATGCACTACTTGCATTGTTTCCTGTCGCCGAACAAAAGAAACCATCAGATAACGAAGACATCGTTAGATAAGTTAAAGTGCCAGTACCATCCGAACTATATTCATTTAAGTAGTTATTAATAGCTAAACTTACTTGATTATTATCTGGAGAATAAAGAACTAAACCGTTAACAGATGAACTTCCTTTATCGGCAACTCGAGAAAAATTAACACCATTACCAGATTTTTTGGCTTCAAAATAGGATACATCACTAAAATTAACATCCATAGAATCAAAATTTAGAGTCCAATTCAATTCTTCACTACCTAAATCTAAAGTTGGAATGCCATTGGCATTAGCGTTACAATAAGCAAATGAATTTGCACCATTGTTTGATAGCCATATTGATAAACTTTGCGAACTAGGTTGGTAACAATTAGCAATGGTAGTAGGAGTAGTTAAAACCAATCCATTACTAAATTGGTTAGTATTGTTAGTTACGGCATAAGCACTGAATTGATTACCATTGTAGATAGCACTACTTTCATTAGGGAAAAATGGCGCACAACTAGCACTTTCATTATTTGCACAAGCATTATAATCATATAAACCTGCAAATTGATAAAAAATTGCATTGTTGCTCCATGAGCCAGTAGGTAAAACTTGCTTATTATTAAGATTGGTATATTTAATTGCTGATTGGGCATATCCATATAAAGTTTGTGGTGATAATATTGGGTAATTCTTACCTTGGTGAGTGAATGTTGATGAAATATAGTCACTTGACATTTGTGTGGTAGGTAAGATTTGCCCAGAAATTAATGGGTCGCTAACTATGTATGGCATAGTAGTCAAAATCAATTGATTTAAACGATAAGCATAAGTACTAGCTAAATTAACCGCTGCTGATTCAAAGGCTACTTGATAAACCGTAGATTCTGTAGTCGGACTAGCTGTTGTGATATAAAAAGCAGTACAACCACCATTACACACATAATTACCATTGCCAGATTCAATAATGCTACCAATTTTATTATATGGTCGTACTTGGTTATTTGATGCACCATTAATTACTGCTAAATAGTTAAGTAAATTATTGTTTACTTCTATATTATATGCCGTTTGTAATGCAGTTACTGAATTTTGGAAGATGGTTGCAATAGAATTATTATATTGATTATATAAATTAGTTACATTATTAGCATTAGTTTGACCAAGGCTAATTGTCGTTAATTGTGTTTTTAACTCTTGCTGTAAATAATTGTAGAGTGTAACTACATTACTGGTTTGATTAATGTTCCCACATCCAGTACTAGAATTGTAGCTATATACCGTAACTCCATTATTGCTATTAGTACAAGTTACTGAATTAGATAGATTATCTAGGGCATTAGCAAAGTTGCTAATATTGGTTATGCCATTCAGTAATCCCATTTGGTTAGCAGAAATAGCAACGCTAGTAGCAATAGGGAAATTATTATTGAAATTATCTCCACTAGCATTTTGTAAATTAGAATCAATGTAATATTGATAAGCAGTAGTTGCGGTATTAGATAAGTTTCCTGCTACATAGTTAATGTTTTGATTAAACAAATTATAAGCCTGATTTACTTCAATATTTTCAGTATTGGTCACATAATTGTAAAAAATATTTTGATCATTAAAAACTTGATTTTGTAAATTATTTAGTTCAATAGTTAAATTATTAATACTTTCCATCATTAGTGCTGTTTGACTAGGAGGTTTAGGTAGGAATAAATTTACAGCTGCTCCTAAGGCTGATGTTACACTCAAAACAGGTGCTGCTGCAGGATAAAAAGCTACCACTACACCCAAGGTAGTATTTAGTGCAGGAAAAAATCCTGACTTAAGTTTTGTTTGTTGTTTAGTTGAATTTAGTTGATCGGCAAAAGATTGTGGGCTAAGTGATGAAGTTGGTCCACAAATTTTATTATCAGTACAGCTATAGTTATTTGGTAAATTATTATTGTTAGAATGAGAGCTACTACTGCCACCACCACAAGCAACGATTATAGTAGTTGGTAATAGAACTAGTAATAATGCTTTAATTTTTTTCATGATTTGACCTTGATTTTTTATGGTTTGCTTTGAGTTTTAGGTATTTTTATACAAAGATATAATTATTACCTAGAAGCTAATTATATATTAACATTTACCTATTTATCAAATTATAACTAGATTACGCTAATAAAATATTTTGTTTAAAATGTTGATTGTTGCTTAAGTATCTGATGTGTATTTTAATTTATTGGGTGTTGTAAAAAGATACATTAATTGTTTTAACCTAATCTTAGTTAGTTTATTTTATTAGGTTTATAATAACTATATCTACTGAGTTGATAAAATTTTTAGATTAACGTGAAACTATTTCATAAATAGACTTGTAAATTTGTGACGTTTTATGCTATAATCCACCACTAATTTTTGCTAAAAGGGTATTTTTATATGAAACGCACATATCAACCGTCAACGGTAAAACGTAAGCGTACACATGGTTTTTTAGTTCGTATGAAAACTAAATCTGGACGTGCTATAATTAAAGCACGCCGTGCCAAAGGTCGTAAGCGTTTAGCAGTGTAATTAATTTATGATCTATAATTGCTGTTTAGCAACCAATAATGAATAAATTTACACAACAACACCGATTGCATAAGGCGGATGATTTTTCATCCGTTTTTGTATTTCGTAAAGTTAAAGTAGGCAAGTGGTTTAAAATTCACTACAAGCCTAATTCGTTGGCTGTGTCACGACTTGGTTTGATTGTGAGCAAAAAAGTTCATAAACGCGCCAATCAACGTAATTATATGAAACGTGTAATTCGTGAATTTTTTCGTCAAAAACAGTTAGATTGGCAATCTGTTGATCTAATCATCAGAGTTCAACGTCATTTTACGCCACAAGATTATCCACTGGTCATTCAAGAATTAAGCCAACTATGTCGGGTATTTGGGTGTTACCATGTTTCGCAAACTAATCATTCTAATAATTCGTAGCTATCAACTTTTTATTAGTTCATGGCTCCCACCTAGTTGTAGGTTTACTCCTAGCTGTTCTCAGTATGCTATTCTTGCTGTTACAAAATATGGTATAATCAAGGGTTTGTATTTAACCCTCAAGAGGTTACTTCGCTGTCATCCTTGGGGTGGTTGTGGGCATGACCCTGTTCCTTAATTTATTTAATTTTCGAGGAAACGTATGGATAACCGTCGTTTAATATTATTTATTGTTCTTTCATTAGGACTTATGCTTGGTTGGGAAAAATTATTTCCTAGCCCAAAATCGCCAACTACGGCGGTAACTAAAACTACTGCTACAGCTACCAATTCTAATAATTTAGTTAGTAATGAAACTGCTGGTGTGTTAGCTGATGACAAAACAATTAACGTAACTACTGATCTAATTAAAGCACAAATTAGTACGGTAGGTGGTGATTTACGTAATGTTAGTTTAGTAAAATATTCTGATTATGAGGATACTAAAAAACCGTATCAGTTATTATTAAACCAAGATAACCGAGTGTTTGTTGCTCAAACTGGTTTAGTAAGTAATTATAGTCAAAACTTACCAACACATAAAACAATATTTAAATTAGATAATGATATTACTAATTATGCTTTAGCTCCACAACAAAATAGTTTAACTATAAATTTAACTAGCACTCTGGAGAGCGGTGCAATTGTTGTTGTTAAAAGTTATACGTTTAAGCGTGATAGTTATGTGATAGATGTAAGCTATCAAATTATTAATAATTCATTAAATCCTTTGACTAATTTAAGTGCCTATTGGCGTTTTTTACGTGATGAACAAGCTCCAGCAGGTGAAACGAAATTTGTGCATACTTTTACTGGACCAGTTTATTACAATAATGAAGCTAAATTCAATGCAGTTAAATTCAGTAATTTAACTGATAATAGTTTAGATTATCCTCAAAATACTAATAATGGTTGGATTGGTTTTACTGAACATTATTTTACTGGCTTGTGGTTGCTTAATCCTAATAACCATGCACCAATTTGTAGTAATGGGGTGAATTGTCATTTTAATTTGAAAACTGTGGGTAGTTTAGCCTCATCAGGAATAATTACTGATTTACCAGTTATTAAAGCTCATTCTAATTATAGTATTGATGTACCAATGTATGTTGGACCACAGGAATATCATGCCTTAGCTTCTGCTGCGCCAGAGTTAGAGCGGACTAAAGATTATGGTTGGGTATATATTTTTGCTACACCATTGTTTTGGTTATTAGTGCATATTCATGAAATTGTTAAAAATTGGGGTTGGGCAATTATTTTATTAACCTTATTTGTTAAGGTAGTAGTTTATCCATTAACTCATGCTAGTTATAAATCAATGGCAAAAATGCGCGCTTTAGCACCTGAAATCGAAGGTTTGAAGAAGCGGTATGGCGATGATCGAGCTAAATTACAGCAAGAAACCATGAAACTCTATAAGGATAAAAAAATTAATCCAATTGGTGGTTGTCTACCAATGTTATTACAAATTCCTGTGTTTTTAGGCTTGTATTGGGCATTACTAGGTTCAGTGGAATTACGCCAAGCACATTTTTTATGGATTAATGATTTAAGTCGTCCTGACCCATATTATATTTTGCCAGTAGTTTTAGCTATCGCAATGTTTTTACAAACATTCCTTAATCCACCTGCTGCTGATCCAGTTCAAGCAAAAATGATGCGAATTATGCCATTAGCATTTAGCGTTATGTTTTTCTTTTTCCCTGCTGGTTTGGTAGTATACTGGTTAGTTAATAATGTATTAACCATGGCGCAACAATGGTATGTAAATAATCATGTTAGCATAGATAATAAAAAGAAAAAATAACTGATTTGTAATTAAAAATAGCCACAATTTATATTGTGGCTATTTTTTAACGATGAAATTGGATTGCTTGTTGTCCTTTGGGTAAGTCAAGATGATTACTATCTTTCCAACCATGAGCCACGAATAATTCTAAAGTTAGTTTAGTTGGCTGAGCAAATTTTTGCTGTAGCTGTTTAAATTTAGTTTTAGTTATAGTAGATGAAATTAGTTGTGGGTAAGCTCCTCCGCAACCAATTAAACGTATTTCATTGAGTAATGTAGCTAAACTATCATATTCAATCGTTATATATTCTGTATCAACTACGGGATTAGTAAACCCAGCATTTAATAATATATCACCTATATCATGCATATCAGGAAAATTATAGCTCATAAGCCCTAGTTCACGAATTTCTTTAAATGAATCGACACCTAATCCAGTTAAACAAAATCCTCCACCTAAGCGTAAAACTCGACGCATTTCGCGAATAAATTGATTAAGATTAGCTAAATATGGTAACATTAGGTTGGAGTAACAAAAATCAATAGTTTGGTTGGCAAATGGTAAATTTTGTGCATCTGCGTTAATTAATTTTAGTTTGTTTTGTTTGGTACGGAATAGTTTATTAATTAGAGAATGTTTAGGCAGTTGCTGTCTTAATATTTCAAGTGCATAATCAACCGCATAAATTTCTGCGTCAGGATAACGATTGGCTAAAAGCTTATTATCATAACCTAAACCGCTACCACATTCTAAAATTACTTGTGGATTAAGTTTTATATAATTTAGACGTTCAGTTACTCGTGTAGCTAATTCGGTAAAAATAAATTCCAGATTAGCCAGTTGTTTAGCTTTACGATTGAGAATAGTGGGAATTAGAGTTGCTGAATTAAGAGAATTAATCATGAAAATTTATCGCTTTTTAAATAGTTTATGGAATAAGATAATTTTTATTGAACAAAGTTGTATAATGTGTGGTGGTATAAACCAACAATCAATTTGTCGATCTTGTCAGGATAGTCTGAGTATAATTCCAAGTCAGCAACATTGCCCACGTTGTTTAGTTGCAATTGAACCTAAACAAATTGTCTGTAATAATTGCTATGCGAATAATTTTGCTTTTACTAAAATCGTAGCAGCTTATCAATATGCTTTTCCTTTAGATCGACTTTTACATGGTTTAAAATATAATCATAATTTAGCATATAGTGGCGTATTAAGTCATTTATTTTGGCAGAGAATTTCTGAGCAACTAAACCAGTTACCTGATCTAGTTATTCCTGTTCCATTACATCGTTCTAAACAACAACTTCGTGGATTTAATCAGGTTCATGAATTACTTAGTGAATTTCATAAAGCACATTCACAAATTCCAATATTAAATATTTTGCGTAATCGAGCGACAATTGCCCAAGCTAGTTTAAATCGTCAACAACGTTTAATTAATTTACAGAATGCATTTAGTTTAGATAATCTCAATTTACAAGGTAAACGAATTGTTTTAGTTGATGATGTAGTAACTACAGGATCAACAATTAATGAACTAGCTAAACAGTGTTTACATTTAGGAGCTAAACACATTGAAGTGTGGTGTTTAATGCGAGCTCTTGATCGAGATTGATTATTATTTGTGATATATATTTCCCACGCTAAAGCATATGGAGGGCAATTGTGTGTTTCTCCATCTGATGACAATATTACCGCGTTTGCCAGTAATAGCTTAATTGTGTATATTTTTTTGATTTACCGATAACAGCTGTATTATACTATCGTTTGCTGAAAAATACAATAACTAAGATTAGTTTTAGTGAAAAATTCCGTAAAACATCGCTATTAATGTCGATAATATAAGGTATTAATTAGTGTTTTTTGTTGTTTAATGTATTGACTAATAATGCTAATTGGAGTCCTAAAGCACGAAGTAGCAAAATATTTAGGAGATCTGTAAATTGCTTGATTTTGTAGTTGTATTTTTCATAAACCAGTAGTATAATATGGGTATCGTGATTAAATCAAGCAAAGTAAAACCATACAAACAGCGCAAAGGTTGCAAGTTTAGATTAATTGTAGTTAATAGTGGTATAGAGCATCAGTTAATTAAAATAGTTAGCTGTTGTCGATTTGTCTAGAATAAAGCTTTAGTCTCGGTAAAATAAGACGCTGAAAATTATCGGACAATGCTGGAACTGTCTAAAATAAATGCTGGAGATAGCGAAGGTATAAGTTTATTCTTTAAATTATCCAACACGCCGTAACCCCCCTTCAGGGGTAGGATATAAGGCGTTAAACTAGCGTATCTTGTTGCGAGTAAGGCTATTTAATAAATCAGCTTGAATTTTGTAAATCAACTATAGTATAATAACTCCATCATGAAAAACAAAGCCTATAAATACAGAATATATCCTACAGAGGAACAAAAACAGCTCTTAGCTCAA
>JBDLTW010000140.1:0-7953 GCA_039805605.1 Pseudomonadota bacterium | reverse complement strand
TTGTATGTTACGGGAGAAGAGTCGGTACAACAAATTGCCTTACGAGCTAAGCGTCTAGGCGTCGTAAGTCACCCTAATTTACGCTTAATGTCAGAAATTCGTATTGAAGCTATTTTACCACAAATTGATTTACAGCTTCCAGACGTTGTGGTGGTTGATTCAATCCAAACCGTGTATTCTGATTTATTACAATCAGCACCAGGTTCAGTTGCTCAGGTGCGTGAATGTTCAAGTATTTTAACCAGAATTGCAAAAGGTAAACAAATAGTTATTATTTTGGTGGGTCATGTTACTAAAGATGGTGCAATTGCTGGACCACGAGTTTTAGAACATATTGTTGATACTGTATTATATTTTGAAGGTGAGCAACACTCTAATTTTCGAATGCTTCGATCGGTTAAAAATCGATTTGGTGCTGTTAATGAATTAGGGATTTTTGCCATGACGGACAAAGGGTTACGTGAAGTAAATAATCCATCAGCATTATTTTTATCTTCGTACCGTGAAAATATCCCCGGAAGCTGTATTTTAATCAGTGAAGAAGGTACTCGACCATTATTAGTTGAAGTACAAGCACTAGTTGATCAAGCGCATAATTTACCAGCTAAAAGATTAGCTGTTGGTATGGATAGCTATCGTTTATCATTATTAATTGCGATCATGCAACGACATCTAGGATTGCAATTATATGATCAAGATATTTTTATTAATATTGTTGGTGGGGTAAAGATTGCCGAACCAGCATTAGATTTAGCTGTAGTTTTAGCTATTATTTCTTCGTTTAAAAATAAAGCCTTGCCTGATAAATTAGCAGTTTGTGGCGAAATTGGTTTATCTGGTGAAATTCGCACGGTGCAAAAAGGTCAAGACCGCATTAAAGAAGCGAGTAAATTAGGTTTTAATCGAATTATTGTGCCTAAAGCTAATATGCCTAAAGAGGCATTAGCTGAGATTGAATTAGTTGCAGTTGAAAGTTTAGTACAAGTAATTAATTATTGTTTTAATCATAATTAATAATTTAAATTTTAAAATTTAATGAATAAAATTAGTAATCAAAAATTGTACCACTTAGTTGGTGAATTAATTTATCCATATTGGCAGAGTAATGATAAAAAAACTGGCTATTTATGGTTATGTGCAATCATCTTGTGTAGCTCTCTTGAAGTTTACTTATCGGTAAAATTAAATAATTGGAACCATGATTTTTACGATAGTTTACAAAATTATGCCTATAATAAATTTTTATTGGTGTTAGGTCATGGTTTTGTCATTATGACCTTATATGTTTTTGCTAGTGTCATGAGTTATTATTGTAGTGCGCAATTAGAACTAAATTGGCGTAAATGGTTAACTAATTATACTATTGCTAATTGGCTTAACGATAAAATATTTTATTACTGGCGATTTAGTAAGCACTCTAATATCAATACCGATAATCCAGAGCAAAGAATTACTGAAGATATTCATCAATTTATCAAATTAACCATTCGGATGATTTTAGATTGTTATCGTTCATGTTTAACACTCGGTTCATTTATTATTATTTTGTGGGGATTTTCTGACAAATTCAAATTTATTTGGTTTAGTCATTCGGTGTTAATTCACGGTTACTTAGTCTGGATTGCACTTTTTTATGCTATTATTGGTACATGGATAACCTTTAAAATTGGTAATCCGTTAATTAAATTAAATTATCAACAAGAACGTTATGAAGCAGATTTACGCTATAATTTAACCCATATTCGTGATTATGCTGAAGTTATTGCTGGTTATGCAGGTGAACAAGCTACACAAAAAAATCTTAATCAGCAAGTTGAAACGATAACTAATAATACCTATGCACTTATTCAACGCAATTTAAAAGTAAATTTTTTTAGTTATGCTTATGGACAATTATCGACGATTATTCCGACCTTAATGGCCATGGGTAAATATTTTGCTAAACAATTATCGCTAGGTGATTTAATGCAAATTAATTCAGCATTTATGCGAGTTGAATATTCTATTGCGTATTTAATTTATATTTATAACGATATAGCTAGTTGGTTGGCAGTGGTACGACGCTTAAATGAATTTAATATGCTAATTAAACAAACTGGACAACTACGTAATACTATACAATTGATTAATGTAACTAATCAGCCATTATATAAAATTGAGCAACTAAATTTATTTTTACCCAGTGGTGAACGCTTAATTGCTAATTTTAATTTAACTCTAACTAGTGGTGAACGATTATTAATTCAAGGAAAAAGTGGTTGTGGTAAATCAATCTTAATTAAAACGCTTAATCAATTATGGCCTTATGCTACAGGTATAATTTATCAAAATTATAAAAGTAGTTTATTTATTGCGCAAAAACCTTATTTGCCCAAACTTAATTTAAAAGAAGCAATTTGTTATCCGTTAAGTAATAATTTTCCTAGTGATGAACAAATTAAGCATTATTTAAGGCTTTGTGACTTACCTCAATTAGTTGATTTATTATATCAAAATCATGATTGGGATGATTATTTATCTTTGGGCGAACAGCAAAAATTAGCTATTTGCCGTGTTTTAGTTAATTGTCCTCAGATTATTTATTTAGATGAAGTAACTTCGGCACTTGATGAAATAGCGGGTATAAAATTATATCAACTAGTTATCGATCATTTACCGCAGTCAATTATTATTAGTGTTAGTCATCATAGTTACCTAATTCCACTGCACCACCAGCATAAAATACTGGTAAATTAATTTGAATAGAAATTAGCTCTTGAAATATTTAAATAAGTACTTATATTAAAAGTATTAATTTTTTAGGACATTATACACATGAATTTAACTCCTCGTGAGATTGTCGCTGAGTTGGATAAACATATTATTGGTCAACATCAAGCGAAAAAAGCAGTTGCAATTGCTTTGCGTAATCGTATTCGTCGTCAATTAGTAACAGAACCATTGCGTAGTGAAATTACGCCAAAAAATATTTTGATGATTGGACCAACTGGCGTAGGTAAAACCGAAATTGCGCGACGTTTAGCTAAGTTAGCTAATGCTCCATTTATTAAAGTTGAAGCAACTAAATTTACTGAAGTTGGTTATGTAGGAAAAGACGTAGATTCTATTATTCGTGATTTAGTTGAAGTTTCGATCAAAAATCATCGTGATTTAGAGCGTGAACAAAATCGTGATAAAGCATATTTAGCAACGGAAAATCGCATCTTAGATATTCTATTGCCACCAGCTCGTGATACTTTTGGTGATGAAGTTGCGATTGATAATGATAAAACCAATACTACACGTGAACGGTTTCGTGAGATGTTGCGTAATGGCAAATTTGCCGATAAAGAAATTGAAATTGAAATTAGTCAACCTAAAGTAACGCCGATTTTAATGGGTCCTCCAGGGATGGAAGAAATTAGTAATCAATTACAAGGTTTATTTGAAGGTGGTGAAACTAAAAAACGCAAACGTAAACTACAGGTTGCTGAAGCATATAAACTAATTTTAGATGAAGAAGCTAGTAAATTAATTGATGAAGATAATTTACGTCAAGTAGCCCTTAAAAATGTTGAAGAAAATGGCATTGTATTTATCGATGAAATTGATAAGGTGGCTATTAAAACTGGGCAAAATTCAGCCGATGTATCGCGTTCTGGTGTGCAACGTGATCTATTACCTTTAGTTGAAGGAACCACAGTTTCAACGAAATATGGGATGATAAAAACTGAGCATATTTTATTTATTGCTTCAGGTGCTTTCCATGTGGCTAAACCTTCAGATTTATTGCCTGAACTACAAGGTCGTTTTCCAATTCGGGTTGAGTTGCAGTCTTTAACGATTAGTGATTTTGAAAAAATTTTAACAGAAACTAATGCTAGTTTAACTGCACAATATCAAGCTTTATTGGCAACAGATAGTGTAAATTTATCTTTTACTCAAGATGGTATTGCTAGTTTAGCACAAATTGCGTTTCAGGTAAATGAAAAAACTGAAAATATCGGAGCTAGACGCTTATATACAGTAATGGAGCGTTTATTAGCAGATGTGCTATTTGATACAAGTGGTCACACAAACTTAGAAATTAATGCACAATATGTCAATCAAATGTTAGGTGAAGTCGCAGAAACAGAAGATTTAATGCATTATATTTTATAAATAGATTATTGATTTAGTTATTATTGCTATCAAAAAAAATTGAAATTATATCAATTTATTGGTATAATACTAGTGTTATATTTTATAATGTTTTTTTACTTAAGGATAGTTATGAAAAAAATTCTTGGTGCTTTATTGGTTTCTAGTGCATTTATGACGATAGCTCAGGCAGAAACAGTATACGTAGGTGGCAAAGCTGTTGACCAAAAAATTATTGATCAAGCGGTGGCGCAATTAAAGAAAAATCCAATGGCAGCTCAACAATTAAGTAATCCACAATTTAAAAAAGAGATGCTACAGTCAATTGGTATGCAACAAGCAATTTTAGCAGAAGGTAATGCGCAAGGACTAGATAAAACTCCAGCTTACCAAGCTAAATTAAATGAAGTTAAACCAATGATTTTTGCTCAAATTATGCAAGATAAAGCTAATGCTCAACCAGTTACTGATGCGCAAATTAAAGCTAAATATGAACAATTAAAATCTGATGCAGCTAAACAGCAACAATTTGATGTATCACATATTTTAGTTAAAGATCAAAAAACAGCTGATGACATTGAAGCTCAATTGAAAAAAGGTGCTAAATTTGCTGACTTAGCTAAAAAATATTCAGTTGATCCTGGTTCAAAAGCTAATGGTGGTGAATTAGGTTGGTCAGATGGTTCAAATTATGTTCCTGAGTTTACAGCTGCAGTTAAAAAATTACATAAAGGTGAATATACTCAAACTCCAGTTAAATCACAATTTGGTTATCATATCATCAAATTAAATGATGTTAAAATGGGTGGCAATCAATTACCTGCATTTGACAAAATTAAAGATCAGATCAAACAAGAGTTACAAATGGAAAAAACTCGTGCGTTCTTTGATGGTATTAAGGCTAAATATAATATCCAAGTTAAATAATGATTGGGTAATTATTTGTGTTAAAATGGAGGCAGTAAGTTGCCTCCATTTGTTTTGGATAAATATTAGCTATTTTTTGAGGTTATGTTAATAGTGGTAAAATCTTCTTTAGGTTATTCATTGTATGAATTATTAATAGTTTTAGCGATAATGGCAATTTTAATGAGTTTATCTGTGCCAATTATTTATGCTTTTGTATTGAAATATAATGAACAAATTGAGGTTTTGCAATTAAAAACAGTAATAAAATATGCTCAACATGAAGCATTACGTTTGGGTGGGCATAAGATTATAATTTGTGGTGCTGAGTATGCTACGAGTGCGGGAGTGAATACCTATCTAACTAATTGTGCAACTAGTGGCAAATGGAATGAAGGAATTTTGGCTTATGTAGATTATACCAATAATAGTGCATATAATTCTGGCGAAAAAATTAAAGTATTGCGTTTTGATAACACAATTGAGCTTAGTTTAAATAATTTAGCTACTCAAGTAATTAGTCAATTATTTATTAGCTCTAATGGTTTAATCAGTGATGAATATGGTGATGATGAGTGGATTTTTAGCTTTAGTCAAACTAAATTTGGTTTAGTACGAAAAACCCAATTTAAGTTAAATAGTTATGGTTATGTTTGTCAACTAGGAGAGTCTGGATGCTAGTTAAACAACGTGGATTTTCAATTCTGGAAGTTATGATTGCAGTGACAATCTTGGCTAGTTTGGGCTTGGGTATTTATAAATTGCAGTTTGAGGCATTATTGAGTTCTCAGCAATTGATTATCAAACAAACAATGCTACAGAGTTCAACTACTTTAATCCAGCAGATGCTTGCAAATTTAAATTATGCTAGTAGCGATAATGATAGTATGCAAGTTGGTTTTGAATCAAGTGTTTGTCAAGGTAATAGTTGTTATCAGGAATATAGTTATAACGATCATATGAATGAACCAAGTGTAAATTGTCAATTAATTGCTTGTAATCAAGCACAGCAAGCTGCATGGTTATTATATCAATGGAAGTTTCAGTTACCGCAGTTAGCTAATTTATCTCAAGAACATATTGTTGCTATTGTCTGTCGTGATAACTCACTATTAAAGCCAACTTTAACTAACCCAAATTGTAATGGTTTAGGTGGCTTAGTAGTCAAAATAGCTTGGTTATTACGGGGAAATTCACAAGAAACAAACCTTTTCGGTGAGACTAATAATCTAATAGTTGAGGTTCCCCAGCGATGAAAAAAGTAGCAGGATTTAATTTAGTTGAATTGTTAATTGCTTTAGCATTGAGTTCAATTTTAATTACAGTTTTAGCTAATTCTTTTAGTTCTTTAAATTCTAGTTATTTATTTACGAATAATAAACTTGAGTTGAATCAAGATTTACGTTTTAGTTTAGAGTTAATTAAGCGAGATGTACAAAATGCAGGAGTATTTGGTGATTTTAGCTTCCATAATCATGCGAGTAATGCTTATACTACTAGTAGCGTAATTAATCCACAGTGTAATCAGATTGAATGGTGTCAGTTTGCTCCAAATACAGTTGGTATAACCAGTGATCAAGCTAGTTTAGCTAAGTTCCCAGCGTTAGCCACCAGTTTAGCTAGTGATAATATTAGTTTAGCCAGTGGTAGTGATATTTTACGGATCCAATTTGGGGGTGAACAAGTAGCTTATTTAGACCCAAAAGATTATCAGAATAATTGTATTAGTCAACATAATTGTACAATAAATAAATGTGAGGTTAATAATTTATATTATTTTTCACAAATGTATTTTATTGATCAAGGTTTAGACTTAACCAGAAGTAGTTATTTTTTAGCTAGTAGTAATCATGGTTATTTATTCTCATTTGCTCAATCACCATTTACCAACTCTGATATAGCAGGACGGATCTTGTTAAGTCTAGATTTAAACAATATGACTGGTTGTCCAAATTTAACTAAGGTGCAATTACAAGCTGAATCTGTAGTAGCAGGAGCTACTCCGTATTATAATTTTAGCTCTTTTGATCCTGATATGGCAACGATGCAATTAGTTAACTTTTATACGCGTTATTATTTTGTAGGGACAAAAAGCGGCATTAGTGGTTTATATGTTAAAACGTTAACTAGTACTGGTCAATTAAGCCCTGCGCAGTTAATTGCTAAATCGATTAGTCAACTTAATATTGAATATCTTGTTGAGAGTGGTAATACTAATTTTAATCATTATCCAAATCCTAATCTATTAGAGCGTTATTATACGAGTAGTACTATTAATCCAGCAGATTATGCTTATGTTAATAGTGTAATTATCAAACTAACTGCTCAATCAAATTTAGCCATAGCTCATGGGCAACAGTTATTAATTCAAAACCAAAGGGATAGTGTATCATGGTTACGGTAGATAAATTTAATCGTGGTAGTGCTTTAGCCTTAGTATTATTAACTTTAATTATGCTCTTAATGTTAATTGTTGGCTTAAATCAAAATTTATTGTCGCAACAAAAAAGTAGTGCGAATTATGCAGATAGTTTATTAGCTAAAAATTATGCGCAAATGGCGTTATTAGATGCTGAACACCAAGTTTTAGAGTTTGATCTGAATTCTGGTATGGAACAGCCAGTAATAGGTGGAAGTGGTTTTGGTGCTAATGATAGTTGGCCAAGTCGGCGTTATTATGGTATTTTAGCTCGAGTTGGCGGGGTATATAATATTGTTGATGATGGAATTAGTTGCAATCATAATGGAACAACTATTACTAAGGGTTGGTGTTATAAGCAAATGGTTAATGATCTTAATTATTCATCTAATCAAAGTTGGCAACCATGGAAATTAACTGAATTGCGTAATAATGCATTACCATGTAATAGTTATACGGCTAGTGAAAGTGATGGTATTACACTTATTCCTTACATAGATGAAGCAAAT
>JBDLTW010000139.1:0-6791 GCA_039805605.1 Pseudomonadota bacterium | reverse complement strand
CATAGGTTGATTTACCCAAACAAATAGTTAAAACATTACGAGGAATTCTAAAATACTCTACAGTTCTAGCCAGAGCAAAAGAATTAGGTGGAATTATACAATAATCACCAGTAAACTCTACAAAATTTTTAGGGTCAAAATTTTTAGGATCCACTATTGTACTATTAATATTGGTAAATATCTTAAATTCATTAGCACAACGAATGTCATAAACATAACTAGATGTACCATAAGATATAATTTTATGATTATCTGACTCTCTGACCTGATTAGGTTCAAAAGGCTCAATCATACCGTGATCTGCCATTTTACGTATCCATTTATCCGATTTTATCGCCATAAGAACTCCTTTTAAAATTAGCTCAATTATACCATATAATAATAAAGCACTCAATTTTTAAACATACACTAATTGGTAATTTCTGCATGGACATATTTACAACACAATAACATATATGGTACAAATTATTAATGCTAATTAATCCAATTGTAATATGACAACTAAATTTAGTAAACAGATGAAGTTATAAATTGAAAACTTCTTTAATCAAAGACTTTAAAAAATTATTAAATAAATAAAAACCCCGCCAATGTCGTATGAATAAATATTCTGATGAACCATATTTAAATATAGGTTTGCTTACAGCTTATGGGATCATTTAAAAAAACAATACACGCTCACTGTATGGAAGCTAACCTTAATAGCACATCATTGGTTCAAGAATATTATACTCCTACACGAACACCGCAGGGCAGGAGGTATTTTAACATTATCAGGCATATTGTGCAAATAAAAAACCATGCAAAATTTACAATCACTTACATGGCTCTTTGTTTTATCATTATATAATAGTATTATACATTAAATCTAAAATGCATCACATCACCATCTTTTACGATGTAATCTTTACCTTCTAAACGCATTTTCCCCGCCTCTTTTGAACCTTGTTCACCTTTATAATGAATAAAGTCATTATATGCTATAGTCTCAGCACGAATAAACCCTTTTTCAAAATCGGTATGAATAACTCCAGCGGCCTGAGGTGCACTAGCACAAATAAAAACAGTCCATGCTCTCACTTCTTTTACTCCGGCGGTAAAATAAGTTTGTAATCCAAGTAAATTATACCCAGCTCGAATTAAACGATTTAATCCTGGTTCTTCCATACCTAAATCTTGTAAGAACTCTAATTTATCATTTTCTTCTAATTCAGCTATTTCTGATTCAATAGCAGCACATATAGCAACTAATGGAGCATTCTGTTGCTCAGCATACGCACGTAAACGATCTAAATGAGGATTGTTGGTAAATCCATCTTCATTTACATTAGCGACAAACATTGCAGGTTTAATTGTCAGTAAACATAAAGGCTTAATCAGTTCTAATTCTTCCTTAGCTAAATTTAAGGTACGAATTGGTTGACCTTCATTTAAGTGCGGTAAGATTTGCTCTAATAATGTAATTAATTGTTGAGCTTCTTTATCTCCAGATTTTGCACGTTTAGATTCTCGTTGCATAGTTTTTTCAACTGTAGCCATATCTGCTAAAGCTAGTTCCATGGTAATAACTTCGATATCTGAAATTGGATCTACTATGCCACTCACATGAATAATATTATCGTTTTCAAAACAACGTACTACATTAATAATAGCATCTGTTTCTCTTATATTAGCTAAAAACTGGTTTCCTAATCCTTCACCCTTAGATGCTCCAGCAACTAAACCAGCAATATCCACGAACTCAACAATTGCAGGTTGAATTCGTTCTGGTTTAACTATTTTTGCTAACTCATCTAAACGCTGATCAGGAACTTCTACTATGCCAACATTCGGCTCAATAGTACAAAATGGATAATTTTCAGCCGCAATTCCAGCTTTTGTTAACGCATTAAATAAAGTTGATTTACCAACATTAGGTAAACCGACAATCCCACATTTTAATGACATAATTTTTCCTTTAAATTTTTATTTATGATTATTTTACCAGCTAATTAACTTATTCGTAATAAATTTATCTAATAAAATTTGATACTTAATTTTTAATTCAGCTAATGGTGGTAAAACTGGTGATTTAGAATACAAATCAGCTTTCTGAAATGCTTTTAGTAATGGCAACATATGCCAATCATAATCATTAGCTAATTCTTGGTAAGCAATAACTCCAGTTTGTGGCGTGTGCCATGGGTAAAAAGAATGATAACGTAGTAAATATAATCCTTCTGAACATATTTGGCTACCTTTAAGCATTACTTGATACAAATACTCATCATGTCCCCATGTCATATGAGCAGAATCAAATCCACAATGTCGCTGATAAGCCCCAAATTGCTGTTCATCTTGTTGCTGATACAACGTAAAATCACTAGAACTTTGATAAAATTTATTTTGATAAAACACGTTAGAATTAGCAAATGGTGCACCAACTGGATAAGTATCACCAACCACAGCCCATTGCGGAAGTCCTCCAAATTTAGGTAATAACATGATTTTACCTAAATCGTGGATAAATGCAACTAATGGTAACCAAGACCAATCATTAATCTGAGAATACCAACTCTTTAGAGTATGCTGAGAATATAAATCTTGCCATTTATTTGGTAGGCTATTCCAAGTTGCTAAACTAAATAACTCCCTGATTGATAAATTATCATGTAAATTATTTTCAGAATCTAAAGCAAATTGATAAATGGATTCAGCAGATTGATAAGCATGAATAATTTGAGGTAAATCATTATCAGGATCACTTTCATCAATGATTGTTTCTAGCAATTCAAATACTTGATTAATATCCAATTCAGCTATAGCTAATTGATTATACTTATCTTTTTGCTGTAACACAAATTCTAAAGACTGATTTTCATGCATTAGTTTATAAGTGCGTTCAACTCGATCTTGAAACTGTGAATTAACATAATTACGCAGTTCTTTAAATTCATCATGGATTATATTCATACTCAGATTATCCCAAAATAGTTTATACTATAAAATAGTTAACAAGGCTGCTCCTGCAGTAAATCCTGCACCAAAAGCACATAATGCTACTGTTTGCTGTGAGGTTTGTAAATCAAGGACTTCATTTAATGCAATAGGTATAGTGCAAGAAGAAGTATTGCCATGTTTTGCAATATTACTAAACATAATGCCATGGGGTAATTTTAACCTGCTTTCAACTGCAGTTAAAATCCTTTGGTTAGCTTGATGAGGAACTACCAAATCAATATCACTAACTGCAACTCCAGCATCTTGTGAACACTTGTGAATAGCTAAAGCCATAGTTTTAACTGCACTAGTAAATAGTTTTTTTCCTTGCATATTAATACCATCTTCAAATTTAGTTGGAATATTTAAAATATCACCATTTTCAGCAGCACTACATAAATAAATTTGTTTTAATTCAGCTATACATGAATTTAAATGATTAGCCCCAGCTAATATAGTTGCACTTGCACCATCAGCAAATAAAAATGCAGTTTCAAAATCATCTGGCTTAATTCGCGGTGACAATGCCTCTGCAGTTACTAATAAAACTCTAGCATTAGGACGAGTTACTAAATAATCTTGAGCAACTTGTAAAGCATATATATAACCACTACAAGCAGCATTTAAATCGTATGCAGGAATAGTGCTTTCACCAAAAATTTTATTTAATTGATTAAGTACTAAACATGATAATGATGGAGATTGGTACTGTTCAGGACTACAAGTTGCGCAAATTAATAAATCAATATTTTGCAAGCTTAAATTATTTTTATATAGTACATCACAACTAGATTTTACAGCTAAATCCACTATACTTTCATCTTCAGCTAACCAATTACGCTGACTAATACCCGTACGCTGTAAAATATCATCTTCATTAAACTCAGGAAAACGCTGTAATAATTCAGAATTTAAAACCTCTCGACTACCTGTAGTAAATTGAGGTTTATAGATACCTACCCGATTAATCACAGATTTATTATCACTAAAACTGTCATTATTAATTACTTTTAATTTGCGGGTTAGAATAGCTTTAGCTGGTTTAATGGCATTATTCTTTTTAGTCATACCTTGTGGTAAACGCAATGTAATCAATGAATTACCAACCAATGCTTTTTCTTCTAGTTCTACATGAATTTCATTTACTATACCATCACAAGGTGCTAAAATTTCACCAGCTGATTTACTTGCTTCAATTTCAACTAAAACATCACCAGCTTTAACTTGATCACCAATTTTTACTTGAATTGAATTAATTAATACACTTTCATCAGAAGGACTGGCACCAATTACTTCAACAGTAAATAAAGATTTATCTTGTTGAACCACTTGTTCCCATGAAAGCTCCAAATCAAGCAATTCACTAGCACAACTAAGAATTTTTTCGTATGATGGTAACACTTCTAATTGATTAGCAAAATTACATGGAGTATAAGTATCTGCTCGAGCAATACGGCGCATTTTTATATTAGAAGTAGCTTTTTCAGCTACTGAAGCTAAAATATCACCACCTAAACCACAAGTCAAGTTATCTTCATGTACGACAATTAACTTACCAGTTTTATTTGCTGAATTTAAAATAGTTGTTAAGTCATAAGGTTTTAAGGTACGTAAATCAATAACTTCACTGCTAATTCCAACTGTCTCTAAAGTTTCACTTACCTGTAGACATAAACTAATTGTATTTCCCCAACCAACAAATGTAATATCAGTTCCCGAATTTACAATTCTAGCTTTACCAACAGGAACTAATTGTTGACTAACATCTAATGAAGTTGTATCTATATTACTTGAATTATTTAATAGTTTTTTAGGATATAAGAATAAACTTGGACGTTTCGACTGTAAAGCTGCATTTAACATACCAGCTGCATCCGCAGCATTAGATGGCATATAAACATCAAGACCGGGAATATGTGCAAAAGTGGCTTCATTTGTCTGCGAATTAAAAGGTCCTAAACCAGGTCGATA
The DNA here is from genome assembly GCA_039805605.1 of Pseudomonadota bacterium. Taxonomy (GTDB): domain Bacteria; phylum Pseudomonadota; class Gammaproteobacteria; order Burkholderiales; family UBA11063; genus Aquella. The sequence goes on along the minus strand of JBDLTW010000139.1, from coordinate 1,841 downwards.
AGCTCCACAAGCAGCAAAAATTATTACAGGAGTCTGCCACCCACCATTAGTACGCCAATACATGGTTGATATTTCAGTGAAAATTTGATTATACGCCAAAGGTAGAAAATCAGCAAATTGAATAAACGCAACTGGTGTTTTACCTGCTAACGCCAATCCTGCACTAAGACCTGCAATGGTAGACTCGCTCAATGCACTATTTTTAACTCGATCAGGATATTTTGTCGATAATCCTCGAGTAATTCCAAATACATCACCTTTTCCATCTTCAACATCTTCACCAATTATGATCAAATCACAGTTATTGGCTAGATTATAATCAAAAACCGCACGCATTGCCTCTAACATGGTTAAACGTTCTGACTGGTTAAAATCACCACGATATTCATTAGCTAGAGATTTTAGTTGGACAGGTAACTCAAGTTCAGCTGAATTGGTTGCTAATGGTTCACTATCTTGACGAGCCAAATTCACCGCATTACGAACTTCCTGCTTAATTTTTAATTCAAGTTGTTCTAATTCTGTAGCTAGATAGCCTAATTTTAATAAATAGTTATAACTATTCTGGATTGGATCATGTTCCAAAATACGTTGAAGTTCGGCATGACTACGATATAAATTTTGATCATCAGCATTAGAATGATTATCTAATCGTTCGACATTAAATATTATAATTTGAGGTTGGCGATCTATGCGCATATTATCAACAATATTATTCAATTGTTCATATTGCTCTAATGGTTTAGTTCCATCAATATAAGTGATGGGGATATCATAAAATGAGCTTGGATTAATACCATTTGGTAAAGAAAAAAATGTTTGCCCTTGAGTACGTGTTGATATTGCTAACTGATTGTTATGAATAAAAAATAAAACAGGTAAATTATTCCGTTTAGCTTCAGCTATTGCTTCTAAAACTTCTCCTTGTTGTGATGTACCATCACCCATGGAACAAAATACAACTGGATTGTCTGCATTATCTTTAATTGCCATAGCAATTCCTGTTGCTTGTAAAGCATTATTACCCACAGGTCCAACTAGACTTAAAATATTAAATTCAGGTGCACTCATATGCGAGACCATTTGACGACCAGCTGAATGTGAAGAAGATTTAGTCAATGCACTCAAAAAAAACATTTCATTGCTAATTCCACGTGCCAACATAAGTGCCTTATCACGATAATGACAATGTAACCAATCCCCTTTATGTAATATAGGTGCTAAAACAGCACTCCCTTCATGCCCACGGCTAGAAGCTAGAAAATTAGCTTCCCCACTATTTACCAATTCAGCCTCAATAAGGTCTGACTCTCGCGAAGCAAGCATTGCTGAATAAATATCAAGAATTATTTGTTGTGACATGAATATCATCTTTCTGTATAATGAATTGAATTTAAGTAGATTATTTTTTGAATTTTATTTAATTTATATGATTTTATTTGCACAAAATATTTAGTCCTAGGTTTGCTTGTATTTTAGATACAATATATATGAAATTAACCAAATTAAACTTCACCTGAGTGATTAATTTTCTGAATTTATTAATTACGATCAACTAGATTAAATTAAATTATACTAGTTCGATAAAAAATTAAGCTTTATTTTAAAATTATTTTGCAACTACACTCTTCTTACATACCTTAAAGATATTACTCTTTTATATTTTTAATTAAGTTTTTTACTAAGAAGTATAATGTAGCAAAAATCTAAATTTCATCACTAACTTTTAAGTTTCATTTCTTTATAACCATATTTTATTTAAAATTAATCAATTATAATGAGATTGATATTATAACATATCTAGAGTGAATCCGCTATGCTAATGTTATCAATTATGCTTA
>JBDLTW010000138.1:0-3374 GCA_039805605.1 Pseudomonadota bacterium | reverse complement strand
TATTAATTAAGTACCAGAAGAAATTAGCCAGATTACAAAAACGATTAAGCAAAAAACTTAAGGGAAGTAATAACGCAAAAGAAGCACGGCTTAAAGTTGCACGACTACATAATAAAATATCAGATAGTCGCAAAGATTTTTTGCATAAATTGTCAACCAAACTAATCAACGAAAATGATATAAATGCAACCATAAATATACATGCCGCTGGACTAGCGGAAATTAACGCCTAGGGAGTTTCCTCTATTGGGGTTGAATGTAGGGCATTGTTAGATAAAGATATTCCGTGTTAAATTCGCGGAATTATGATTAAATAAAAGAGATAAATTAATCAAATAAAATGATTAATGGTTAAATTAAATAATTGTCTATATATCAAATATTAACAATGCCTTTTTGTGTAAATGGCTTGATTTTGTAGTTGTATTTTTCATAAACCAATAGTATAATATAGGTATCATGGTTCAATCAAGAGCAAAATACAAACAACGCAAATCTTACTAGTTAGACGTGTAGAATTAGCTAAGTAAGAGGTGTGTTTAGTTTGGTAATGTAGAAATTTTCTTTATTTAACGCGTGGTATATGTCAAATATATGTTAAAATGGCGATTAATGTCATTTATTAATTTTAATGGAGAATAATTATGTCAATTGTTAAGCCTAAAGTTTATGCACAATTTAGCGATTTAGTCATTCAAAATCAACAAAAAGTAGATTTATCAAAACATGATGCTGATTTTAATAGTAAAAAAATTAAAAAAGTAAGCAAGAAAAAAGTACATAGTTTTGCTGCCGAAAGTTTGGAGCAAAGTCGTCAGGCGTTAATTGAGGCTCATGAAAAATTATATGCATGTAAAAAATATGGTGTATTAATTGTATTACAGGGAATGGATACAGCTGGTAAAGATGGTACTATTCGCCATATTTTAAGTGGTATTAATCCACAAGGTTGTCGTATTCAAGGCTTTAAAGCACCAACTAATGAAGAGCATGCTCATGATTTTTTATGGCGTTACCAAAAAGTTGTTCCAGCTCGTGGTGAAGTTGTAGTATTTAATCGTTCACATTATGAAGATGTGTTAGCGGTTAAAGTTCATCCTGAATATATGGAGCAGTTACCTGAAGAATTAAGCTTAGCTAAGAGCAAAAAATTTTGGGAACAGCGCTATGAAGATATTAATGCATTTGAAAAACATTTAGCTCGTAATGGTATTGTCGTGTTAAAATTTTTCTTACATATTTCTAAACAAGAGCAAAAAAATCGCTTATTAGAGCGTTTAACATTAGAAGAAAAATTTTGGAAAGTATCGCCATCAGATTTAAAAGAACGTCAATTCTGGGATGATTATACTAAAGCATATGAAGATTTGTTATCGGCAACAGGTAATGATTATGCTCCATGGTTTGTAGTTCCTGCTAATGATAAGAAAATTGCTCGAGCTATCATTGCTCATGCAATTGCTGATGCAATTAATGGTTTAGATATTGATTTTCCTAAATTGAGTCAAGCTCAAATTGATGAATTACAACAATCTAAAGCCAAATTAGAAGCCGATGAATTATAATTAGAAAGTCATGTTTTTAAATTATCAAATTGTAGCACTTCCTGCTTTACAAGACAATTATGTTTGGTTAATTCATGATGAAATTAATGCAATTGTTGTTGATCCAGGTTGTGCGACAGTTGTTGATACTTACTTAAAGCAGCACCAGTTAAACTTACAACTGGTGCTAATTACACATAAACATAATGATCATATTGGTGGAGTGGCTGAACTAGTACAAAAATATGCTCCATTAGTTATAGCTAAGCAGTCTCATTCCAATATGCAATATTTACAACAACTTAAGCCATGGCTTGATAAATTAACTATTCTTAATATCCCAGGGCATACTGATGATCATCTTGCCTATTTATGGGATAAGCAACATTTATTTTGTGGCGACACTTTGTTTGGTTTAGGTTGTGGGCGTGTTTTTACCCAAGATTATTTGGCAATGTATACTTCATTACAAACTATTGCACATCTCCCACCAAGTACGCTTTGTTACCCTGCGCATGAATATACTTTACGCAATGGGCAATTTATTAGCCAATTTGATCCAAATAGTGATTTTTATCAAAACTATTTGGAACACTTAGCCAGTAAATTAGTCATGAGGTCTAATTCTTTACCAGTACTATTAGCGGATGAGTTAATTTATAATCCATTTTTACGTTGCGTTACCCAAGCTAATTTTGTTGACTATCTAGCTGGTTTAACTCAACAGCCATTTATTGATGGTTTGGATGCATTCATTTATTTACGTCAATTAAGAAATCAATTCTAACTTTAAGGAAATAATTTTATATGAGCCGTTATGCAAATAAAAATTTGGATCAAGCAGGTAATGCTACTCGCAATATTCATTTTGGTATTGAACCAGATCCATTAACTGGGGCAATTTTACCACCAATTTATCAAACGGCAACTTATGCACAAGAAGCTGTTGGTGAAAATAAAGGTTTTACTTATACAAGATCAGGTAATCCAACGGTTGCAACTCTTGAAAAAAAATTAGCTGGATTAGAACGAGCTAGAGGTGCAGTAGCTTTTGCCACAGGATTGGCTGCTACCACTAATTTAATTATGAGTCTGCTTCAGCAGGGCGATCATATTGTATGTTCAGATGTGGTTTTTGGTGGCACAGTACGTTTAATTGACACAGTATTTAATAAATTTGGTATCAGTGTTAGCTATGTTGATGCTAGTGACTTATTAGCTGTTGAACAAGCCATTTTAACTAATACTAAGTTAGTATTTTTAGAGACACCAGCTAATCCAACGCTAAAGTTAAATGATATTAGTGCAATTAGTCAAATCGCTCATCGCCATAATATTCCTGTAGTTGTTGATAATACATTTATGACAGGAATGCTTCAACAGCCGTTACAACTTGGTGCTGATATTGTATTATATTCAACAACTAAGTATATTGATGGACATAATGCCACTGTTGGCGGAGCTTTAATTAGCAATAATGCAGATTATTTGGAACAATTTGATTATTTACGTAAAAATATTGGTAATATTCAAGCCCCAATGAATGCATGGTTAATTATGCAGGGAATTAAAACTTTAGACTTAAGAATTAAGCAACATTCAATAAATGCATTGGTAGTAGCTGAATTTTTAGAGCAACATGACTTGGTAAGTAAGGTTTATTACCCTGGTTTAGCATCATTTAATCAAACAGAACTGGCTAAGATACAGCATTATACTGGTTATCATGGTGGAATGTTAGCTTTTGAAGTTAGTGGTGGCTATCAACATGCCTTAAAGGTAATGAATTCAGTTAAATTAGCTACATTAGCTGAAAGCTTAGGTGCTACA
>JBDLTW010000137.1:0-4582 GCA_039805605.1 Pseudomonadota bacterium | reverse complement strand
TATTTAATGAATAATCAAATTAAACATCGTGGTCCAGATGACGAAGGTTATTATGTTGAAACTGAACAGCAACAATTAGTTTTAGCTGGGGATGATAGTCAATGTGATGGGCAATTAATTTATACCCAAGCAACTAAATTAAACGATTACTTAGAATTACCAATTGAACTTGGTTTAGGTCATCGACGTTTATCTATTGTTGATCTATCACCACAAGGGCATCAGCCACTAGCTCGTGAACAAGGTGATTATTGGATTAGCTATAATGGTGAGGTCTATAATTATCTTGAGTTGCGTCAAGAATTAGAACAATTAGGATATAAATTTATTTCAGCAACAGATACTGAGGTGATTTTAGCAGCCTACCAACAATGGGGTAGTCAATGTTTAGGTAAATTTAATGGAATGTTTAGTTTTATTATTTACGATCGGGTTCGACAACAATTATTTATTGCTCGTGATCGTTTTGGCGTTAAACCTTTATATTATTATAGTGATAGTAATGGGGTTTATTTAGCTTCTGAAATTAAACAATTTAGCCAATTACCAAACTGGAAAGCTCAATTAAACCATCAGTTAGCCTATGATTTTCTTGCTCATGGTTTAAGTGATCATACTAATCAAACTTTATTTACTCATGTTAATCAATTAGCAGGTGGTGAATATGTACTAGTTAATCGGTCAAGTTTTACTAGTATTGCTGATTTTGTACCCGTTTCTTGGTATCAATTACCGCAACAGGCTACTAAATTATCTTATGCACAAGCTAAGAGTGAATTTGCTAAATTGTTTACAGATGCAGTTAAATTAAGACTACGTGCTGATGTTAAAATTGGTTCTTGTTTGTCAGGTGGTTTAGATTCTTCGGCAATAGTTTCAACTATGGCACCATTATTAGCTAAGCAAAAAGCTCAAGAATTATTAAATACTTTTTCAGCATGTAGTGAACATAAGCAATTTGATGAGCGAGAATATATTGAAGAAGTAGTTAAACATACTCAAGCTAAAGCTTTTTATTGTTATCCGAGTCTAGAAAATTTATTTAATATCAACGAAAGCTTAACTTGGCATCAAGATGAACCATTTGGCTCAACTAGTATTTTTGCGCAATGGTCTGTATTTGAATATGCTAAATCCCAACAGGTTAGTGTAATGTTAGATGGGCAAGGTGCGGATGAGCAACTAGCTGGTTATCAAGGTTTATATTTTCAGATTTATTTAAATCAATTATTATCTCAAGCTAAATTTAGCCAATTTATTCGTGAATTAAGTGCTTTACATAAATTACATAAGTTATCATTAAAAGCTATGTTATTACGTAGTTTAATTAGTTTATTTCCAGTTTCATTTAAGCATAAATTAGGAAATATTTTAGGTAAACAACAATATTCAACTAATTGGCTAAATTCAGGATTAAGATATCAGCCAATTAATCCTTATTTAGTTAATGGATTAAATAATCGTGATGTAGAACAAACTTTACGCGCACAATTAAGCAGAATTAATTTATCAATGTTATTACATTGGGAGGATCGCGATTCGATGGCTCATTCTGTTGAATCTAGAGTTCCTTTTTTAGATTATCGATTAGTTGAGTTTTTAGCAAGTTTACCCACTGAATATAAAATTAAAAATGGGATTAGTAAGCGTATTTTGCGTGACAGTTTAACTAATATTATGCCTAGCAAAATTACTAATCGTTTATCTAAATTAGGTTTTGCTACTCCAGAAGAAATTTGGGTTAAACAACATCAAGAATTATTTCGCAGTAAATTAATTGAGGCTATTGAGCTTTGTCCACAAATATTTGTACGCGAACAAGTATTAGCTATTTTTGATGAAATAATAGCTGGTAAACGTCAATTTGATTTTTGGTTGTGGCGGATTATCAGTTTTGCAACATGGGTTAAAATTTTTGCGGTTGAATTATGAGAATTTTAATTATTGCATATTTATTTCCCCCTACTAATAGTATGGGAGCATTGCGTCCTGCGAGTTGGGCGCGTCATTGGAGTAAATCTGGACACCATGTAAGTGTGGTAAGTGCAGCTGATTTAACACAATTAACTAACCATGATGCCTATTCATCAATCAATTTTATTCCAATCAAGCATAATGATTGGTTTAGTCAAGCAAAATATTATATAAAAAAATTACTTAAACGTAATAGTTTTCCTGCACCTAGTTTAAGTGATTTATGGTGGTGGCAGACATATTTAGCTTTAATAAAGTTAGATTTTGATGTAGTTGTATCAAGTTATAATCCATATATTAATCACTGGTTAGGTTATTTATTAAAACGCCGTAATCCTAAGCTAATTTGGATAGCTGATTATCGTGATCTATGGAGTCAAAATCATTTCTTGCAACCAAATTATTGGCACAAAAAATTTAATAGTTATTTAGAGCGTAAATTTAATTTAACTGCTGATTTATTAACGACGGTAAGTGAACCTTTAGCTACAATTTTGGCACAACAATATCCACAACAAAAAATTTATACCTTAACTAATGGTTTTGATCGCTCTAGCTTGGATAATTTACCTCATGATAATTATTGGCAAGATAACAAAATTCATCTAGTTTATACAGGTACAATATATCCTGAATATCAAGATTTAACGCCATTATTTGAAGCTCTGAATTTATTAAAGCACCAATTTAATCTAGTTGAGCATTTAGTTATTGATTTAGTTGGCTCTATTCCCCAAAGCTTAAACAATAAAATCAAATATTTAAATTTAGCCGATGTGGTATTTTGTCATCAGCCAACCTCACGTTCTCAATGTCTACAGATGCAACGAGATGCTCATGGAGTAATTTTTATTGAATATGATTATATGGATAATCAAGCAATTTTAACGGGTAAAATTTTTGAGTACTTAATTTGCGGTAGTCCAATTATTGGTATTGGTAGTAATGATAGCACTGGTGCTGGTAAGATTATTAATTTAGCTAACGTTGGGATTAATTTTGCCAATGATGTTAGTAAATTAACTAATTATTTAAGTCAATTAATCCAACTACAACAAAAAATTAGTTTACAAGCTAATTTACAGTTCCTTGAACAATTTGATCAAGAATACTTAAGTAATTTATTATTAGAACAAATTACACAATTACGAGCTAAGTATGCAAAAAGTTAAAATATCCTTAATTTGTGCAACTTATCAACGAACTGATGAATTAGCTAATTTTTTAGCTAGTTTAGTTGCTCAAACTTATACTAATTTTGAGATAATTATTGTTGATCAAAACCCTAGCGGTGTATTAGATTTCATTATTAGTTCTTATACATCTTTATTAAATTTACGCTGGATAAGATCAGCACAATTAGGTTCCTCAGTTAATCGCAATTTAGGCTTATCTTTAGCTCAAGGCGAAATTATTGGCTTTCCTGATGATGATTGTTATTATTACCCTGATACATTAGTAAACGTTATTGAATTATTTTTAAATCATCCATCAGTTGATTTATTGTATGGGCGAATTTATGATCGGATTAATCACCAGCAAATTATGCGCAATTGGCCACAATGTCAATTAAAGTTAACTAATTTATATCAGTTATTATTGTATTCTAGTGCAATAGTAATTTTTTATAGACCTAATAGTATGATCCCAGCGATTAAATTTGATGAAAGATTTGGGATTAATCAATCTTTTGGTGCTTTAGAAGATGTTGATTTTTGTTATCAAAATTTTAAACTTAACGCACAATTAATTTATACACCACAATTAGTCGTAAATCATCCACCCGTTAGTAGTATATTACTTAATCATCATAAGGCCTATAACTATGGTTTAGGATGGGGGGGATTTTTTGCTAAACATTGGTCATGGCGAATATTTCCTCTATTTATTGGTTTATGGGGGTATTTACTTTGCTTATTAGTGCGAGATTTGATTTTATTTAAGCCAACGGCAAAAGGTCGAATATACTCATTGGCAGGTAGAGTGGTTGGATTTGTGCGTTATTTAAAGCTAATGAATTAAATTATTTTCCTTGTTTTAGAATATTTGGCATATTATATTATTAGCAGTAAAATTAATTATTCCTAGCTTAAGGTATTTAAAATTTAAAAAGCTAATATTTGCTAGTGAACAAAATGGTTAAATCATTTATAGATGATTTAGGTATTACTTTAATTGGATATTGCTCTAATTGGTGTTGTAATTTAACTCGATCATAATTATGACTTATTAGGTATCCATTTTCATGGCTCAAATTTAATTGGTTAAGAATTTCTATACCAGTAATATCATTATGAGCATATTCATAATCGACTATAAATGTATAGTGTAGATTAAGATCTCGTTGGTTAAACCAAGTCAAAAATTGATTAACTAAATTAAAACTTATTATGTTTAATTGCATTGAAGCTAAACGCTTGTGCCAATAATCAAGAACATTTAAATCATTATCGACAATAATTACAAATGGATGAATTTCTAATATATCAGTAAACCAACTCGGTGATGTTATACTATTAATTCCAATAGTAATTAAAGTACCAAGATTTTTTTGAGAGCTAAAGCGAAAAGAATATACTCCTTGCGAAAAAAAAGCACAAGCATTTTT
>JBDLTW010000136.1:0-2577 GCA_039805605.1 Pseudomonadota bacterium | reverse complement strand
AAAAACCTATTTCTGTACCTGTAGGTCATGGAACTTTAGGTCGTATTATGGACGTATTAGGTCGTCCAATTGATGAAGCAGGTCCAATTAAGTGTGATGAAGTTCGTGCGATTCACCAAGCTGCTCCAAAATTTGATGAATTAAAGCCTTCTGTTGATTTATTAGAAACAGGTATTAAAGTTATTGATTTAATTTGCCCGTTTGCTAAAGGTGGTAAAGTTGGTTTATTCGGTGGTGCTGGTGTTGGTAAAACCGTAAACATGATGGAATTAATTAATAATATTGCTAAACAACATAGTGGTTTATCAGTATTTGCTGGTGTTGGTGAGCGTACTCGTGAAGGTAATGATTTCTATCACGAAATGAAAGATTCTAATGTATTAGATAAAGTTGCGATGGTATTTGGTCAGATGAATGAGCCACCTGGTAACCGTTTACGTGTTGCTTTAACTGGTTTAACAATGGCTGAGCGTTTCCGTGATGAAGGTCGTGATATTTTATTCTTTGTAGATAATATCTACCGTTACACATTAGCTGGAACTGAAGTATCTGCATTATTAGGTCGTATGCCTTCTGCTGTAGGTTATCAACCAACATTAGCGGAAGAAATGGGTAAATTACAAGAGCGTATTGCTTCTACGCAAAAAGGTTCTATTACTTCTATTCAAGCTGTATATGTACCTGCAGATGACTTAACAGACCCATCACCTGCTACAACATTCTTACATTTAGATTCAACAGTTGTATTATCTCGTGATATCGCATCTTTAGGTATTTATCCAGCGGTAGACCCATTAGATTCTACAAGCCGTCAGTTAGATGTACAAATTATTGGTGAAGAGCATTACAGAGTTGCTCGTGGCGTGCAAGCTACATTACAACGCTATAAAGACTTGCGTGATATTATTGCAATTTTAGGTATGGACGAATTATCTCCAGAAGATAAATTAGCAGTAGCACGTGCTCGTAAGATTCAACGTTTCTTATCTCAACCTTTCCACGTTGCTGAAGTATTTACAGGTTCTCCTGGTAAGTATGTTCCACTATCTGAAACAATTCGTGGCTTTAGAATGTTATTAGATGGCGAATGTGATCATTTACCAGAACAAGCATTTTACATGGTTGGTAGCATTGATGAAGCTTTTGAGAAAGCAAAAACATTAAACTAATATAGTTTAATCATTTGTGAGAAGTCAAGTAGCTTAAATAAACAGCTTCTTGGCTTTTTTTGTAGTAAATAGTTTATAAGATTCGATTTAGGGGTATTTAAATGAGTACTATAGATATAGAAATTGTTAGTGCAGAACAAACTGTATTTACAGGAAAAGCTAGCTTTGTTAGCTTACCAGGTGAAAATGGTGAATTAGGTATTTTAGCTGGACATACTCCATTAATTTCAAAAATTAAACCAGGTACTGTATATATCGAAACTTCAGAAGATAAACATGAGTATGTGTTTATTGCAGGTGGTATTTTAGAAGTACAACCAAATAAAATTACTGTATTAGCTGATACAGCGATTCGTGGCGATGATTTAGATGAAGCAAAAGCTCAAGAAGCAAAAGCAAGAGCTCAAGAAGCAATTGATAATAAAAATGCTAGTTTAGATATTGCAAAAGCACAATCTGAATTAATGGTAGCTGCAGCACAATTAGCAGCAATTGCTAGATTACGCAATAAACTTCATTAATTTACTAGATTTAGGGGAAGGTATTTCTACTTCCCTTTTTATATTCTATATCCAATCTTATTAAATTTATTTAATATATTCTCTGATTATTAATATCAATTGCTTGGTTACTTTTGGTATATCATTAATTATATCTTCCTTTATTTATACTTAGATATATGTATATCTGCTCTGTTATTGTTGATATTCCTTATATGCAAGATGGGTGGAGTTATACTCATACTGAAAGTCTTGAAATTGGTCAATTGGTAAGTGTTCCGATTGGTAATGGTAATCGTATTTGTGCTGGCTTGGTATTAGAATGCACAGAATTTGATAATAAATTAGCAGATAATCTAGAGAATAATTTAAATTCAGTAGATTATAAATATAATCCTGATAATTTAAAATCTATTATTGAAGTCAGTCATATAATTTTGCCAAAAACGTGGCTAGATATGGTTTACTTTATTGCAAAATATTATCATGAGGGTATAGGAGAAGTTGCTTTAAGTTTAATCCCAAATTACCTAAAAAATTATCGCTTCTGGCATAAACAGACTTTATCTAAGGCTTATGATAAATTTGTCAATAAATTTTTAAAACAAGATTCTACAAATAATCCACAAACCCAAAATTTAATAACTTTAAATGATGAGCAGAATAGTGTTTTTTCTGCAATAATTAAAGATAAATTTAACTATAATGTACATGTTTTGCATGGTATAACGGGTAGTGGGAAAACACAAGTATATATTCACCTTATTCATAATTATTTATTAAATTCTCCTCAAAGCCAAATTTTGGTTTTAATTCCAGAAATAAATTTAACTCCACAGATTGTTGGAATCATTCAAAAGCAGTTTTTTCATATTCCTGTTGTAGTATTAAATTCTGATTTAAGTGAT